>JAOZLO010000429.1 GCA_029934775.1 Desulfocapsaceae bacterium | reverse complement strand
CCACTATCCCTATCCCTATCCCCTGCAGAAACCCTAATAGTTCAACGATCAGGACTATTATCAGGATGATGGCATAATCAACTTTCGGCATTGATTTGCGAACATCAACGAGCCACTCCCATAACATGGACAGGCCTAGATAGAGAGGCAGCCCTCCTGCAATAAATTTGGGAAAGAAAGAGAGGAAGCCCCCCCCAACAAAGAAAATCGTCAACAGGAACAAACCGTGCAGGATGCCGACGGAACGCTCCTTTGCACCGATTCTTGTGGCCAGGGCAGTCTGGCTGACAAATATATAACTTGCTGGTGCACCGAGCAGACTGATACCTATATTGGTTAATCCGGTGACTTTGAGGTCCCTGTTCATATCGAGATCTCTGCCGGCAATCAATTCAACCCCCGTGGAATTCAACAAAAGAGCTATAACACTGAGAACAACAATAGTGGATATACTTCCCGCATGACTCAGTACAAGCCCCCAGTCAATGAGCCCAATATTTGGGAATTCTGTCGACTTCCAGAGCGGTTGATCGGGGAGAGGGCCAAGAAGCCATCCGTTGGCCTGGAGTTCGGCAGTGGAAAATCCAAGGAGTTTTGCTGTGACCAGAAAGAGGATAATACTGCCAATTATTGTCCCCGGCATAACCAGCATACTGGCGGGGAAGAATCGGTTCAGCAATAACAACCCGACACCAAAAATTATCCCGCAAAGCAGCTGACCGTAATTGACCTGAGAAAGAAATCCACCAATATTGAGCACGTCGAAGACAACATCGGTGGAAACCTGAAGGCCACCTTTAAAGAGAAGCCATCCGGTGGCAGCAAGAAATCCACCCATGACCGGATAAGGGATATACCTCACCAGGTTGCCGAGTTTGAAATGGCCAAGCAAAAAAAAGGCGATACCGGTGAGAACAGTAGAAAGAGCAATAGCAGCAAAAATATTTGCAAAAAGAGTCTGCGGATCACTTCCTGTCATCATTCCAGCTATAGAGATTGCAATCAGCCCTGAAATGGCCACAGGGACATCCTGAATCATCGAAATCGTCCCGGGATATGACGAAAAAGAGGCGAGGCTTATACTCACCACACAACCACCAAGCAGAAAAAGGGCTACCGCCGCTGCAAAATAGTCGGGACAGGAAGATGAGAAAATCAGAGAGACATAGGCAACAACGAAGCTTGTGTTAAGGACGCCGAAAATCCCCATCGCCGTCAGGTTCGAAACGATACGCTTTCCCATACCAGCCCCCGCCGTGTTAGTTACAGACATACTGTACTCCTTTAAACTATCTGAAAATTTTATTATATTATTCCATACATATGGTATTAAACCAGATCACATTCCAGCAAGTCCCTTTGCTTCATTGTCAAAGACCATAAGCAGTGTACTGAAGCCGGAGATATCAAAGACCTCTTTTATTTCTTTATTCAGCGCACATACTCTCAAGTCTCCACCAGAAGATTTAAGCTGCTGGGCAGTTGCAAGAAACACCCGCAACCCTGCACTGCTGACAAAATCAAGCTTTTCAAGATTCAATAACATTTTTTTAACACCATCATTTCTCAGCTGATCAAGTTCTTCAAGAATTTCTGGCGATGTAACTGTATCCATTTCACCTTCAAGATAGACTATTTTCACATCATTTTCGTCACGACTCTGTAGTTTCATTTTTACTCTCCTGAGCAACTGCTCTGTTAATTTTTTTTAAGCTGTTTTGTTATTTACCGGCAAAAAATTTTACCAGGGTGACCACATTTTTATTAACCTGTCTCTGATAAGTTGCCTTGTCCATTAGAGTTTGAACAAGATGTATCCCCAGCCCTCCAATTGGCCTCTCCGCCAGAGGAATTGCTGTGTCAGGCGGTTCCCCGATAAATGGATTGAAAGGAATGCCGCCATCACTTATGGATAAAATAAGCCGATCTCTATAATAGTGGCACACAATTTCAATTTCGTGTTCCTGGTCGTCATTATAAGCATATGAAATTACATTATTAAGTAATTCATCAAGAACGAGATTGAACTGCCTTCTTATCTCGGTTGTGATTCCGTGTTTTTCGGAAAATGCGTTGAACTCGCTGTTGACCTTACTTATTTCCGAAAGTTGATTCGGGATAATATGATGAAATTTATCAGTGGAATCAGTGGTACTGTCCACCAGATATTTCAATGCAAGCAGGGTGATATCATCGAACTGTTCAGCGTCGCCTTCAAATGATTTTACCTCATCAAATATGTGATCAACTGCCGCCGCAGCGTTCTCATACTGTTGTTCACCGAGAAGTTGTGCAAGCCGCTTCTCCTCGAAAAACTCTTTCTCCAGGTTCCGTGCTTCAACCACCCCATCTGTGTAGATAAAAAGCAGGTCATCCTTTTGCAGATGGGTTGTACTCTCCTTATAGGCAAGTTCCGGACTTGCTGCAGCTACAGGCCCGTGGAGTGTATCAAGTCGTTCAATATCACCATTCGAACGACATATAAATGATGGGTTATGACCGGCATTGGTGAATGTGAGCTCGCCTGAGGAGATCTCAAGAATTGATATAAAGATCGTGACGAACATAAACATTTTGTTATCCCGGCTGAGTTCATCATTCACTCTGGTCATGATACTCGCCGTACTGTTATCCTCTGACGCCCGGGCTTTCATGAGGGTACGGGTGACGGCCATGAATAACGCGGCCGGAACCCCCTTCCCTGCGACATCCCCAATGCACAAACAGAGATGATCGTCATCAATAAAAAAATAATCGTAAAAATCTCCGCCCACTTCTCTTGCCGGAAACAGTTTGGCATGGAGACTGAATTCATTCCTGTCCGGATAAGGTGGAAACAGTTGCGGCACCATACTCATCTGGATATCACGTCCAACAGAGAGTTCATCCTCCATCCTTGCCTTTTGTGATTCTATCAGACGATACGCTTCATTCAGCTCATCCCGCTGTTTTTTCAGATTCAGTTGAGTCAATACTCTGGCCTGGACAATCGGTGGTGAAATCGGCTTGGTCAGGTAATCTGCTGCACCCAGTTCAAGTCCCTTTGTCTCGTCACTTGTTTGACCCATGGCTGTGACAAAAATAACAGGAATATCTCTGGTTTTCTCATTCTCTTTAAGTCTTCTGCAAACCTCGTAGCCATCCATCTCAGGCATCATTATATCAAGCAGTATAAGATCTGGCGGGCTCCCTGATTCCACTGCCTTTAAAGCCTGTTTACCGCTTATCGCCGCCATAATTTTATAGTCGGTTTTCAGCAGGTCATTCAGGACATTGATGTTCAGCCGCTCATCATCTACTATGAGGATTTTCTGCTTAATCTCCGTCATCTATAGTCTCCTCAATCTTCCTATTACTACTTAGGCAGAAACAAGTT
>JAOZLO010000428.1:1841-3376 GCA_029934775.1 Desulfocapsaceae bacterium | reverse complement strand
ATCTCCTCATCCCGGGAAAACTGGCTCAAAGGCACACGAAATTTCAGACGAATCTATCTTTCAAGCCCTAAATCAGAGCTGGCTCCTGCCTGTCTCTACATGCTTGGCCGAATCTACGCTCAGATGTACGAGACATTTGCACTGGAAATTGATTTAGACGAATCAATCTCATACTACAAAGACACTGCTCGACTTTTTTCTCAGCATCGTCTGGCCGACGATGCTTATCTGGCAATTGGCATCATTTTTCTCGAAAAGAAAAATAATCCAAAGAAGGCGGCAGTTTTTTTCACCAAAATAGTTACTGATTACCCAAACGGGGATATGCATCCAGAAGCATCGAAGATGTTGAAGGTACTGTCAAAAGACCACGCAATTCCCCTGCCAAAAATAATGGTAACTTCATCCCTGTTCAATAACCTGAAATATGTCCTCCCTGTCAAATACTGGTCTTCCAACAACTATACCCGGGTTGTCATTATGGCGTCCGCCCCCGTCGCCTATAAAGATGTTCTGCTGGAAGCTAAAGATGGTAAACCAAGACGTCTTTACCTCGACTTCAAACAAAGCTATATAGAGCCGCAATACAGAGCTCCTGTGCCGATTGAAGATGGCTTGCTCAAAAGAATCCGTACCGGCCAGTTCACTACAGACACTGTTAGAGTCGTTCTGGACATCGAATCTATAGGAAGCTATAAAATTTTCAGCTTACCTGACCCGTTCAGAGTTGTTATTGACGTACGGGGAGTTACCAAAAGAAAAAAGAATGGAAAAAGTAGATCACCTGTTAAAGCAGGTAATACAAACCGACAGCAGCTGAAATCTCAGGATAGCTCTGCCATTGTTATCCTGAAACAGCAGAAGAAGAAGGTTGCTGTTACTTCTAGTGTATCAGAATCCCAAACGTCCTCCACTCCAGCACCTGCATATAAAAAATTATCCATAGCTCAACAGCTTGGTCTGGGTGTGAGAAAAATAGTACTTGATCCCGGCCATGGCGGAAAGGATCCAGGTGCTATGGCTTACGGTATTAAAGAAAAAGATATCGTTCTCCATATTGCCAAAAAACTCGCTCCAATCCTGGAAAAGGACCTCGGCTGTGAAGTCATTCTTACCCGTACTGACGACACATTTATACCACTTGAAGAGCGTACAGCCATAGCCAACACACAGGGGGCCGATCTCTTTATATCCCTCCATATCAATGCCCATCCAGCCCCAAAGGTACGTGGAATCGAAACCTATTATCTCAATTTCAGTACTAATGCTGAAGCAATGCGCGTTGCAGCAAGGGAGAATGCCACATCAACGCATCAGATGAGTGAATTGCAGGATATTCTCTCTGATATCATGCAGAATTCCAAAATTAACGAATCTTCGCGTCTGGCACATCAGGTACATCAGTCTATACTCACCCAGGCAAAACCTGCGCACAAGGAATATGCCGATATCAAGAATCTTGGTGTAAAGCAGGCACCTTTCTATGTTCTTATCGGAGCACAGATGCCTGCAATTTTACTTGAAATTGCCTTTAT
>JAOZLO010000428.1:0-1741 GCA_029934775.1 Desulfocapsaceae bacterium | reverse complement strand
ATATCACAAACCTTTGGCAACTTTAAGTCGCATAAGTGCCCTCTGTAAGGCTACTTCTGCTCTTTTTTTGTTGAAATCTTCCACTTTTTGAATCGCCTGCGCAAGTCGCTTTTCGGCTCTCTCTTTAGCACGCATTGCCCGTTCAACATCTATATCTCCGCTAAACTCGGCACTCTCAACTAGAAAGGTAATCTTGTTATTAGACACCTCACAAAAACCACCACTTACCATCAGAGACTTTCTTTCTTTGCCATTCTCGTAAGTAAGAGCACCAATTTTTATAGTTGATAAAAAAGGTGCGTGATGAGCAAGTACACCGAAGTCACCACCAAAGCCGGGGGCATTTACAATATCAACCTCTTCATTGACCCTTGCTCCGCCAGGGGTTACCACTTCTAATCTGATTTGCTGTGCCATCAAATTGTCCTCTCTAACTCTATATAATGCTTTTTCGTGATATTCCTGAAAACTGCAGCTGTTAAACAGCTAAGAAGATAATAAGAATTATAATACTATCATCCTTTAGACTGAGCTTCTTTGGCTACAGCTTCGTCGATCGTACCTACCATATAAAATGAATTCTCGCTGAGATCATCATGTTTTCCTTCAAGAATCTCCTTGAAGCCCTGGACGGTGTCAGCAATCTTAACGAATTTGCCGTCCATGCCGGTAAAAACCTCTGCAACGGTAAATGGTTGAGAAAGATATCTCTGTACTTTACGGGCACGAGCAACCACGATCTGATCCTCTTCAGAGAGCTCGTCCATACCAAGAATTGCGATAATATCCTGAAGATCCTTATACTTCTGCAGGGTAACCTGAACCCCACGGGCAGTATTATAGTGATCTTCTCCGATTACATTTGGATCAAGAATTCTGGAAGTGGAATCCAGTGGATCAACAGCTGGATAAATGCCAAGTTCTGAGATCTGACGGGATAAAACAACAGTTCCGTCAAGGTGAGCAAATGTAGTAGCTGGAGCCGGATCTGTCAAATCATCTGCCGGAACATAAACGCACTGTACAGCAGTGATTGAGCCTTTGGTGGTGGAGGTTATACGCTCCTGCAGGGCACCGAGATCAGTAGCCAGGGTCGGTTGATAACCAACCGCTGAAGGTATACGCCCTAGCAGAGCAGACACCTCAGAACCAGCCTGGGTGAATCGGAAAATATTATCAATAAAAAGAAGTACATCCTGACCTTCCTCATCGCGGAAATACTCTGCAGCTGTAAGTCCGGTGAGAGCGACACGGGCACGAGCACCTGGAGGTTCAGTCATCTGCCCATAGATAAGAGCGGCTTTCGGCAGTACGCCGGAATCCTTCATCTCATGGTAAAGATCATTCCCCTCACGGGTACGCTCACCTACACCACAGAAAACTGAGATACCACCGTGGTGCATGGCAATATTATTAACCATTTCCATCATAATTACGGTCTTGCCTACACCGGCACCACCGAAGAGCCCCATCTTGCCACCAAGTGGGAAAGGTACCAGCAGGTCGATAACTTTAATACCGGTTTCAAGAACACGGACCTCTGTATCCAACTCGGTAAATGCGGGTGCATCACGATGAATAGGCAGTTTTTTATCAGATGTGATATCACCAAGACCATCAACCGGACGGCCGACGACATTCATGATCCTGCCAAGAGATGATTTACCAACAGGAATAGAAATCGGTTCCCCTCGATCCTTCACCACCATTCCACGGGTAAGGCCATCAGTCTGGTCCATTG
>JAOZLO010000427.1 GCA_029934775.1 Desulfocapsaceae bacterium | reverse complement strand
ATCACGCAACCTTCAGTATGGAAAAAGATGGTGTTGATGGTGGTGTGATTGTTACGGCAAGCCATAATCCTGCCGATTATAACGGCATGAAATTTGTAACTCAAGGAGCTCGCCCGGTGACAGGGGAGTCAGGGCTGAAAAAAATGGCTGAGATGATTGTCACAAATGCGCTGCCCAAGAGTGGGCCAGAATCCGGGAATAGAGAAAAAAAAGATATTAAGAAAAAATATATAGAACATCTGTTGACCTCTATTGATATCGAAATATTAAAACCTCTGAAAATTGTTGTTAACAGTGGAAACGGTTGTGCAGGAGCTATCGTCGATCTTTTAGAGCCTTGTTTACCTTTCACTTTTATCAAGGTGCATCACGAACCGGATGGAAATTTCCCACATGGGGTCCCTAACCCGCTGCTTCCGGAAAAAAGAGAGGAAACTGCCAGGATAGTTCAAAAGTATGGTGCAGATATGGGTATTGGCTGGGATGGTGACTTTGATCGCTGCTTTTTCTGGGACGAAAAAGGTGAATTCATAGAAGGGTACTATATTGTCGGGTTGCTGGCTCTTGAGATGCTTAAAAAGGAACCTGGTGCCAAAATCCTCTATGATCCCCGGTTGATCTGGAATACTGAAGAACAGGTCAAAGATGCGGGAGGAGTGGGGATAATGACACGGACCGGTCATGCTTTTATAAAGGAGAGAATGCGTAAAGAGGACGCCCTTTATGGAGGTGAAATGTCTGCCCATCACTATTTTCGCGATTTTGGTTATTGCGATTCGGGAATGATTCCATGGCTGTTGATTTCTTCTCTTTTGAGTAAAAGTGGTGTGAAACTCTCAGAATTAGTTGCCGACAGAGTTGCAGCATTCCCTGTGTCGGGTGAGATAAACAATCGGGTTGGAAATCCGGATGCTGTTATTGCCAGTATCGAAAAAAAGTACGGCGGCGGGAGTAAGGACTATACGGATGGTGTGAGTATTGCTTTTCCTGAGTTTCGATTTAATATTCGTAAATCAAATACCGAACCGCTGCTGCGTCTCAATGTTGAAAGCAGGGGTGATGTGGGTTTGATGAAGGAAAAAACAGAAGAGATACTCCAGTTAATCAAATGAAGGAAATAAAAAGGTACTGATGTGAAAAAAATACAACCAGTAATATTGGCGGGTGGCACAGGCTCAAGATTGTGGCCGCTGTCCCGGGAACTTTATCCTAAGCAATTGCTGCAGTTAACTGACGATACCTCACTTTTACAGACAACTTTACTGCGGGTCAACCAGTTGCCCGGTGTGCTGCCGCCGATTGTCGTCGTTGGTGAAGAGCATAGATTTATCACCAGAACGCAGATAGATGACCTTGGTGTTTTTGACGATTATTCAATTCTTCTTGAACCTGTGGGTAGAAATACAGCGCCGGCAATTTGTGCCGCCGCTGAATATTGCGGTGATGCAGACGAAACGATTCTCCTGATTCTACCGGCTGACCATATCATTCTGCACAAGGAAAAATTTACAGAAGCTGTTATCCGGGCAGTTAAGCTTGCAGCAGACGGCTTTGTTGTCACTTTCGGTATACAGCCTGTAAGTCCTGAAACAGGATATGGCTATATTGAGCGTGGTGAAGGCTTTCGGGTTGCCTCGTTTAAGGAGAAACCTGGCCTTGAACTGGCCCGGGAATATCTCAGTGATGAAAAATATTTCTGGAACAGTGGGATGTTTTCATTTTCCATTAAAACCTTTAAAGCCGAGATGCAGGTTCATTCACCTGAAATTGCCGCCTGCATGACTGATGCAGTGGCTGATGGTAAGGTGGATGGTCGTTTTTTCCGGCTCGAAAAATCAGCTATGTTGAGTTGCCCTGGAGACTCCCTGGACTATGCTTTAATGGAAAAAACTGCCAATGCTGCAATGGTTACCGCTGATCTTGGGTGGAGCGATATTGGATCCTGGCGGGCATTATGGGAAGTTCTTGAAAAAGATGACGCAGGGAATGCTGTCAGAGGGGATGTTTTACTGGAAGACACGAGCAATTGCCTTGTGCGGGCTGAAGAGATGCTGATAGTAACCGTCGGCATGGAAGATACTCTGGTGGTTGAGACCGCTGATGCAGTACTTGTTGCTCCTCTGTCCAAATCACAGGATGTGAAGAAGGTGGTTACCCGGCTGAAAAAAGAAAAACGAAAAGAACTGAGTCTGCATCGTACGGTTTACAGACCATGGGGAAGTTATACGGTGCTGGAAGAACAGCCGCGTTTTCAGATAAAGAGAATCACGGTAAGTCCGGGGGCCAAACTGTCCCTGCAGATGCACCACCATCGCCATGAACATTGGGTGGTGGTTACCGGCACTGCAAGGGTGGTCAACGGTGATGAAGAGTTTTTGCTTTATGAGAACCAGTCCACATATATCCCTGCGGGAACAATGCATCGGCTGGAAAATCCAGGTGTGATTTCGCTCGAGCTCATTGAAGTGCAGAACGGAAGCTACCTGGGGGAAGATGATATCGTTCGGTTTGACGATGTGTACGGGCGGAAAGAGCAGGAGTAAGTTAAAGGGGTTCCTGTTTTTCCAGTTCGGCTTTTCTGCGCCGGAACGCCTCTACATATTTGGCAAATACACGTCTGCCGTTTTTTGATATTTTGATAAAGCCAACTCCTGAAATAAAGCGGCCATCATGGGGGGATGCATGGGTTGTCCTTCCCTCCAGGTCCACCAGATCATCTTCAAGCCCAACAGTTATGAGGAGTCTGGTGCCTGCTTTGAGGCGGGAGCTGGTTTCAAGCTTAATACCATCAATACTAACATCCATAGTTCTGCCCATGGAATACTCTCCGGCATCTCCGTTTTCGTCCAGGACAATGTAGTCGAGGAGATGCAATGCGTCATAGCGGATGAAATTCCTCTGTTCTTTCTGCGTCATAATATATCCTGTCTGCGAGATTGACTTATCTTGATGTATCGGAAAAACAAAGTTTTTCCTTAAGTAAAAGACGGACGTAAGGTTGTTAGCCTCTAAGCCTTTAAGCCTTTACGCCCATAAACCTGCCCGAAGGGCATGATGTTCATCTGTGCTTCTTCGGGAAAGAGCCGGTGGATTGCTTCCCGCTCTGCCTTTACTATCCCTCGTTCGGTGATAAGGCCGGTAACCAGTCGTGCCGGGGTAACATCAAAACTGTAGTTTGCGGCTCTGGTTCCTTTGGCGGTTAATCCAATTGTTATAATATCACCTTGTGCATCCATACCTGAGACAGTTGTGATTTCCTCTTCTGACCTCTGTTCTATAGGAATTTCCATTCCATTGTCGAGGGTCCAGTCAAAAGTTGATGATGGGAGTGCCACATAAAACGGGATATTGTTGTCATGTGCAGCCAGTGCTTTCAGGTAGGTACC
>JAOZLO010000060.1 GCA_029934775.1 Desulfocapsaceae bacterium | reverse complement strand
GAAGATTACATCAAATATTTGATATTTGATATTTGATTTTGCAGAGGAGTAAGGTGAATGGAAATGCTATGGTTTGGACCAGTCTGCAAGTGTTTTCGGATCAAGAAGTTGATCCAGATCTTTATGGGGAATGTTGGTTAATTCTTTCGCCACATCAATTACCGGTCTTTTTTCTTCTGATGCTATTTTACCAATTTTTGCGGCCTGCATATAACCTATAATTGGATTCAGTGAAGTTACCAGCATTGGGTTGAGGGAAAGCGACCGGGCGCATCTTTCACTGTTGACCTCCATTTTGGGAATTGTTTGCTCAGCGAGGGCCAAAGCGCTGCCTGTTAACAGATTGATAGAGTCCAGGACGTTGGCTGCAGCTACCGGCAGCATAGTATTGAGTTGAAAATTCCCTCCAAGCCCGGCGACATGAATTGTTGCATCGTTGCCGATAACCTGGGCAACAGCCATACATACAGCTTCAGGTATTACTGGGTTTATCTTTGCCGGCATGATACTTGATCCGGGTTGCAGGGCGGCCAGCTTTATTTCAGCAAGTCCTGAAAGAGGGCCGGAATTCATCCAACGCAGATCGTTTGCGATTTTATTTAAGGCTATACCTGTGGTTTTAAGTGTACCGGAGTGTTCAATGACAGTGTCCAGGCTGCTGATACCTTTATAAAATGATTCTGCCCGGGTGAATGTAATATCGGTTTTTTCACTCAGTCTGGCAATAGCTTTGTCGGGAAAATCAGGATGGCAGTTGACTCCACTGCCTACAGCTGTGCCTCCAAGTGGCAATCTGCGCAGTCTTGAGAGTGAGTCCTCGAGCCTTTCACAACATTCATTGACCTGAGCTGCCCAACCTTCAAGTTCAGCTTGAAGTCTGATGGGAAGAGCATCCATGAGATGGGTTCTTCCGGTTTTTATGACATCACTGTTATTTTTTCCAAATTGTAGAATTTCATAACTGAGCGACCTGAGCGCGGGTAATAATTGTCCTTTCGTTTCCATAACTGAGGCCAGGTGAAGAGCGGAAGGGATTACATCATTGCTGCTCTGGCCGAGATTGACATGATCATTTGAGGAAAGTTCTATTCCCCGGCGGCGAGCTGAACCGCAGATCACCTCATTGACATTCATGTTCGTGCTGGTTCCAGATCCTGTTTGAAATACAGAAACGGGAAACTCTTCTATCGGTTTACTGGCAAGAAGTTCAGTAACACTATTTATAATAGCATGAGCTCTTGCGCTGGAGAGAAGACCCAGTTCATTGTTGGTGCTGGCTGCTGCCTGTTTGATAAAAAGAATTGCCTGAATAAAACTCCAGGGGAGAGTTTGGGTGGAGATTGTAAAATTTTCTATTGCACGCTGAGTTTGAGCACCGTAGAGTGCATTGAAAGGTACCTGAACATCGCCCATGCTATCGGTTTCAGTTCGATAATGACTGCTGGTTGTGTTCATAACCTTTCCCTCTGATTTGTAAAACAGGATCCCCCCGCCGATAATCTGATGTGCTGGCAGGGGGATTGAGACTAGGATTTCCAGAGCCCGTGGAGGTTGCAGTAGGCACGGGCGGATACATCGCCCTCAACTCCGGGAAAGAATGCTGTCGGTTTATCTGAAGGATTCAGGAACTGACGATATACAGTATCCCCTGCGATAAGCTCAATCCATTCAATATAATGGTCGTCAGCCATTGGATGATCAACAGAGCCTACAGATACCTGCCAGCCATCATCTTTTTTTTCTAAAACAGGGACATGTTTTTCTACTGCTGCATCGGTCGTGTTTTCTACCTGCATGGTCATCTGCTGGCCGCAGCACATAAGATCAGCTGCTCCGGCGGTGAGAACTTCAACAATGTTGCCGCATAATTCACATTTGTAAACTGCCATCTTTTCTGCCATTAAATTTCCTCCTGTTGGGTTAAGTGGAGCTAAGCAAAAGCTTCCTGGGTTTTTTATATGCTACTCTCTTTCGGAAGTAACAATGTTGAACGTAATCACGGTTCAGATAGTTTTCAAATTAATTTATTGGGAATTACTATTAAATAGGATTAATTTGCAAAATATGTCAGGTATGACATTTAGAACCTTTTCTTGCCTGGGGTTGTGTGATACTATGTCACCATTAAATGAAGTTGAAATCCATATAGCTCTATATCCAAAGGGAGAAATTATGAATAGTAAAAGCATAGCCAGTTTTATTTGTGCCTTCTGTTTTCTGTTGACAGTGACTGTTTCAGATGTATATGCGGCAGACTACGACCATGAAGTAAAAGCTAAAAAGATCATTTTTTCCTGGAAAATTGATGGGGATGTGCTTGCAGTCAAAATTTCTGCGAAAACAAAAGGCTGGGTGGGGATAGGCTTTAATCCCAGTGAAAAAATGAAGGGTGCAGATTTTGTTTTAGGTTATGTAAAAAAAGGTGAGGCTAAAATCGTTGATGAATTTGGGAGTGGGAAAACTAAACATTCATCCGATAAAAAACTAGGTGGAACGGCGGATGTGACACTGGTTGCCGGGACTGAGAAAGACGGCGTAACCACAATAGAGTTCACCATGCCGCTTAAATCGGCTGATAAATATGATACAGTTTTTGATGTTAACGGTGATACAGTTGTATTACTGGCTTACGGTCCTGATCGTGACAGCTTTAAAACCAGGCATAAAGCCAGAACTGCTCTTACTGTTAATCTGGCCACAGGCGCTTCTAAATAAAAAGAACAGTAGAGAGTCGTATGACCCCTATCTTCGCAATTCGTCTCTTTTTCTCAGTCCTTCTGGTGACTGTTTTACTGTATGGAACTGCGGCGTATGCTCAAAGCGAAAAGATGAATATGACTGAGGGTTCTCAGCATATGAACCATGCTGTCAACGGTATGGAGCCGAAAGCTGATGAGAAATGGATTGAAGAAAAAACCGGCGATTTTGTTCCTCTGCATCTTGAATTTGTTGACGAAGATGGGAAAAAAGTCACGCTTGGTTCTATTATTGATCGACCGACAATCATTCTCCCTATCTATTTCTACTGTCCCGGTATCTGCAGCAGAAACCTCGCTAACCTTGCAACTGCACTGAAAAACCTCAGCTTTCAGCCTGGTAAGGACTACAGGGTGATCGCTTTCAGTTTCAATGATGTGGAGGATTTCCAGGTAGCCCGTGATGCGAAAACCAACTATCTAAAGATCGTTGGAGATGAATTTCCTTCATCTGAATGGCGTTTTCTTACCGGAGAAAAAGATAATATAAAAAAGGTAACAGACTCTCTCGGTTTCCGTTTTCAGAAGATGAACGACACTACCTTTATCCACCCGTCAGCTCTGATGACTGTGAGCGGTGAAGGTCAGATCATCAGATATGTTTATGGTTCTTTTCTGGCGGGTGATATAGATATGGCGCTTTTAGATGCGCAACGCGGAACTCCATCTCTTTCTGTAAAGAGATTGCTAGCTTTTTGTTTTAACTATGACCCGGATGCCAATAAATCTGTTTTTCAGACGATAAAAATGGCAATTTTGGGTCTGTTTGTCGTGGCTTTCAGTTTTGTATTTTTCTTTTTCAAAAAGAAAGGGAAAAGGAGGATAGGGCACGATGGAGAAGAGAGTTGGAATGAACAGGATAAAAAACAATGATAAAAACAGAATCTTTTTATGATACGCCGGCACCTGCCGGTCTGACTGGCATTAAGGCGTGGCTGTTGACCCATGATCACAAGCGTCTTGCTCTTATGTATATGTGGGCCATTCTTTTCTGGTTTGTTATCGCCATGATGTTCGGTCTGCTCCTGAGGACAGAGTTGATGAGTCAGGGCAGGACCATCATGGGGCCTGAGGTGTATAATTCACTCTTTACCCTTCATGGGGTAATAATGATTTTTCTCTTTGTTATACCTGCCATCCCAGCTATTTTTGGAAATTTTTTCCTGCCGATTCAGTTGGGAACTGATGATGTATTCTTTCCTCGCTTGAATCTGTTCAGCTGGTATCTCTTTATGTTTGGTGGAGTTTTTGCTCTTATTTCCCTTTTTACCGGTGAAGGGTTTCCTGATACAGGCTGGACATTTTATGTGCCGTTTAGTGTTGAGGCCAACAGCAATGTCAGTGTTACAGTAATGGCGGCATTCATCCTGGGGATGTCCTCCATGTTGACGGGCTTGAATTTTATCACCACATTCCACCGTATGCGGGACAAGAATATGGGGTTAATGCAGATTCCTCTTTTTACATGGTCTCTCTATGCAACAGCCTGGGTGCAGATACTGGCAACACCTGTTATTTCTATCACCCTGGTTCTGGTTGTGGTAGAAAGACTTTTTTCCATAGGGTTGTTTGAACCTGACAAAGGGGGCGATCCGATACTGTATCAACATCTTTTCTGGATGTATTCTCATCCGGCTGTTTACATAATGATCTTACCTGGCATGGGGGTTATCTCAGAAATTATTCCTGTGTTCTCAAGAAAATCCATATTTGGTTATAAGGCTATAGTATGGTCTTCCATGGGGATTGCCGTTGCCGGGTCACTTGTATGGGCGCATCATATGTATACCAGTGGTATGAGTGATGTCTCTGTTTTTGTTTTCTCACTCCTCACTTTTCTGGTGGCTATTCCTTCGGCAGTTAAGGTGTTCTCATGGATAGCTACCATGCACAAGGGCTCCATTGAAATGACCCCGCCGTTACTGCTCGCACTTATCTTTATCTATCTTTTCAGTGTCGGCGGTTTAACTGGTCTGGTACTTGGTGCAGTTGGAACAGACATACATGTGCACGACACTCACTTTGTTGTATCCCATTTTCATTTCGTCATGTTTGGTGGTACCGGGTTTGCTTTTTTTGCAGCGCTCCATTTCTGGTGGCCAAAAATGTTTGGTATTATGTATGAATTTAAGAATGCCTACATTGGTGCAGTCCTCACCGCTATCGGTTTTCTCTTTCATTATGTACCGATGTTTATTCTTGGCCTGCAGGGAATGCCGAGGCGATATTATGATTATCTGCCCAAATATGAAACAGGGAATTTTCTCGCCGGTTTTGGAGGATATCTCCTTTGTCTCGGCATACTGATCATGTTTGGGAATCTGTTTATGAGTTTTAAGCGCAGAATACCCGCTCCTTCTGATCCCTGGGGGGCGACAACACTGGAGTGGACTGTGCCATCGCCCCCTCCTGTCCATAATTTCGTCAAAAAACCTCAAATAAAAGAATTTCCTTATGATTTTTCTGAGGTTGGGAAGCGAGAAAAAAATGGAGAGAAATCAAGGAAAATTCTATGAGTACAGGGATTGATAAGACCGGTATCAAAATAGGAATGTGGCTGTTCCTCTATTCCGAGATTCTTTTATTTGGTGGCCTCTTTGTACTTTATGCGGCATATTTTTATAAATACCCGGAGTTTTTTTCAGAGGGTGGAAAAGAGTTGAACAGAGTTATCGGAGCAGTGAATACGGTAGTACTTCTTGTTTCAAGTTTTACTGTTGCTGCATCGATAACAGCGGTACAACGGAAGGCAAAAAAACAAGCTATTGGTTTACTCATCTTTTCGATTTTTTGTGGGGTTGTTTTTCTTGTTAATAAGTATTTCGAATGGGGTGCCAAATTTCACCACGATATATATCCTAATTCGGAAACGCTTGTTTCTGGAGAAGTCGGCCTCAATATTTTTTTCGGTCTCTATTATGTTATAACTGGCCTGCATGGGTTACATGTTATTATTGGCATGATTTTGCTCTCTATCAGTCTGGTCCTTGTGATGGCCGGGAAGGTTACTGAATCAAAATACTCAATGCTTGAAAATGCAGGTCTCTATTGGCACCTGGTGGATTTGATCTGGATATTTGTTTTCCCCCTGTTTTACCTGGTTCTGTAAAAAAATCATCACCATTACTGCAGGAGTAGTCGTGGACTCACAGAAAAACAATCATATTTTAAGTTATACAACGTTGGCCTTGGTTTTAGGTCTTCTCCTTGTCCTGACCGGAGTTACTGTCGGTGTATCTTATATTGATCTCGGATTTTTCAATGTGCCGGTGGCACTGGCTATTGCATGTACAAAGGTTACTTTTGTATTGCTCTTTTTTATGCATTTAAGATATGAAGGCCCGATAATTAATTTCTCGTTTATAGGTACAATAAGCTTTTTACTCATAATGATTGGTTTCATATTTTTTGATGTGGCTTTCAGGTAACAGATGGAGATTTTATGACCCCGGTTCAAGGTGTAGACCAGGCTTTTTGGTATATCCTCGGTTTTTCTACTTTACTGCTGTTTGGTATAACAGCGGTTATGATCTATTTTGTCATCAGATACAGAAGGAGTAAAAATCCTGTTGCTTCTGATATACGGGGTAATTATTTTCTTGAAATTGTCTGGACGATTATCCCAACACTCATTGCTCTCTCCATGTTTTATGTTGGCTGGACTTCATACATTGGCTTACGAACAGTTCCTGAAAATGCAATTGAGATAGATGTCGCAGGTCAGATGTTTTCATGGCTTTTTGTCTACGAGAACGATAAAGAGACAGAAAATGAACTGGTGGTTCCCCTTGGTGAAGCGATTAAATTAAATGTTACATCTCTTGATGTGCTGCACAGTTTGTATATTCCAGCTTTCCGCATAAAAATTGATGCTGTGAAAGGAATGGAAACGTATGTCTGGTTCTCTGCTGATAAAATTGGTGAATATGATATCCAATGTACTGAATACTGCGGCACTGGTCATTCTGCGATGCTGGCAAAATTGAGAATTGTGCCAGAGAGTGAATATCTGAAGTGGCTGGAAGAAGAATAAATTATGAGTGTTGTCGCGTGGTTGTGGGGTCGCTTGAAATCAGCTCTGTATCTGGCAAAAGCGCCCCTTTGCTTTCTTGTCGGCTATTCGGCTCTGTTTGGATTCTTTCTTGCTGACCCAACGGTCCCGATACACGCTTTTTTGACCGGAACCGGACTATTTCTCCTGGCAACAGGAGCAGCAACTCTTAACTCCATACAGGAGCGTTGTACCGATGCTCTTATGGAAAGAACGAAAAATCGCCCACTCCCACGAAAGAATGTAAGTCTGTTGCAAGCCCGTATCCAAACGATACTATTGTTTGGCGCAGGTGTGGTTGTTTTGAGCGCAGTAAGTAAAACGATATTCCCCTTCGCTGTGGCTTTGCTTGCAGTGGTTCTCTATAATGGTATCTATACTCCTCTCAAGCAGCGAACTGTTCTGGCTATTGTACCCGGTGCTGTATGTGGAGCATTACCCCCATATATCGGCTGGCTGGTCGGTGGAGGAGATAAAATCGGTTTTGAACCATTTCTTCTTATAGCTCTTATTGTGTTATGGCAGATCCCTCATTTCTGGCTTGTTCTTTTACATTATAGAAAGGATTATAAATCTGGTATACATCCCAGTTTGCTTTCTTTTTTCCAAGAAGATACAATCCGCCTTTTTTTTATAACATGGATTGGAGGGTTGGTTACCACGATGATTTTGTTTACTGTTCTTCCTTTCATAGGTGGTTTGCTGTTCAAAATTCTGCTAATGTTGAATGCTGTTTCTCTGCTGGTATATTTTTCTCTCAGTTTCAGGGGGAAACAGAGGAATAATTATAAGTTGTTGTTCGTGGTTCTAAATAGAGCACTATTCCTGCATATGACCATCATTATTGTAGGGACCGTTTATTATTTTTAACAAGAGTCTAAAAAGGAGTTACTAAGAATGATCAGTAAAAAAATGAATGAAGTTTTGAATGGACAGGTGAATGCGGAGCTTTATTCTTCATATCTTTATCTTTCTATGTCTACATGGTTTAGTGAAAAGAGCCTTTCAGGGTTTGCAGGTTGGATGCGTGCTCAGGCCCAGGAGGAACTTTTCCACTCAGTTAAAATACTCGATTATATCCTGGAGAGAGGGGGCAATATCAGGCTGGAGGCTATTGAAAAACCAAGGGAAAGTTGGTCTTCCCCACTCGAAGTATTGCAGGAGACAGCAGGTCACGAAGCGAAAGTTACCGATCTTGTAAACGATCTTGTCGATGTCGCTCTTGAAGAACGTGACCATGCTGCCAGCATTTTTCTGCAGTGGTTTGTTGCTGAGCAGGTTGAAGAGGAGGCTACTGTTGGCGAAGTAGTTGAAAAAATGAAAATGATTGGTGATCATTCTGCTGGTCTTTTCGCTATGGATATGGAGATGGGAAAAAGAGTTTTTACACCACCGACAGAGTAGTTTTTGGCCATTATAAACAAATTCTTAAAATTCTATGGTAATTATAGGGCGATAAAAATGAGGATAGACTGGGCGTATATGCGTAATGGATGAGTTTCCTGTAAGAAAGCCCGTGCGGTTTTTCAAGAGAATAATATTCTGGTCGATAAAGAGGTCAATGCGGCCAAGGATACGTTGAAAAGGGATGAGGTATGGGACTTGCTGGCAGGTGCTGAGAAAGTGTATGTAACAAGTGGGAAAAAGATAATTGAATTTGAGCTTGGGTCAGCAGAAAAGGAAGAGGTGCTGAAGAGGACTACAGGCAGAACCGGTAACCTGCGGGCACCAGCCTTAAAGAGAGGTGCTCACTATTATATCGGTTATAATGAAGAGCTATATGAAACTCTTGTTAAAGAGTAGCAGTGCAGAAAATGTAGAAAAGAGCTGAAATGGTCACCTTGCTTCTTTGTAGACATTTCAGCTCTTTTTTTATCAGTCAACCTTGAAAAAAGCCTCTTTTTCTGCACCACAGAGAGGACATACCCAGTCTTCAGGGACATCTTCCCAGGTTGTACCTGGAGCTACACCATTATCTTCGTCACCAACTTCGGGGTCATAAATGTAACCGCAAGGGCATTCCCATTTTGCCATTTTAATCTCCATTAAATAAAATTAAAGAATGATAATCATTCCTGTGTGAGGTTAACTATAATTGCCAAACTTGAAGAGTCAATACATTTTGAGATAAATAAAATCTCCTGCCTTACTGTTATTAAGAATTCCCTTCGCGTTTAATAATTTCTTTTGATGGAATGAGAGCTGTGGCTGTTGCAGAAACTATATTTCCGGCAACTCCAGGTCCGTCTCCGGCTACAAACAGTCCCTCAATTGAGGTTTCCAGGTTGTGGTCGGTAGTTACCTGAGTAGCAAAAAATTTGATTTCTGGTGCATAGAGAAGGGTTTCATCATTGGCAACACCAGGAATAATCTGGTTAAGCTGATTGAGGCCATCCACGAGATTGGTGAGAATTCTTTCAGGGAGTGCCATGGCAATATCGCCACAGGTTACATTTTTAAGGGTGGGTTCAATATAACTGTTCCTTACTCTGTTCCAGGTTGATCGTCGGCCACGTTTAAGATCGCCATATCGTTGAAGAAGAGGCTTACCTCCGCCAATGAGGGTTGCAATTTTGCCGATAGACTCTCCGTATGCCTGGTTGTCTTCCACTGGATCTGTCAGTACTACATTTGAGAGAAATGCGAAATTGCTGTTATCTGATTTCTTGTCCATAAGGGCATGTCCGTTAACACAGACAAATCTCTGGTAATTTTCCAGGGCAACGTAGCCCCCGAAGTTGGTGCAGAAAGTACGGGTCTGATCGTCATATTTTGAGGTTCTCACAAAAAAGGTGGGATCGTAGATAATAGAGCAGAGATCCTGCATGATTTCGTTGTGCACCTCAACCCGTATTCCGACTTCAATGCCTCGTTGAGACACCTCAATATCATTATTTCTCGCAACAGTCCCAATCCAGTCAGCGCCAACTCTGCCCGGGGCCATGATCACATATGGTGCATTGTAGGTTGCCTTGTCGGTTTTAACACCAGCAACTTTACCCTTATCAACGATAAGTTCAGTGGCTTCCTCCATATGGTGAAATACTATCCCCAGATCAGCCACATAATCGGCCATTTTTGAAATATGGCGGGGCAGGTTGTCACTGCCAAGGTGCTTTTGTTTAATTAAGAGGAGGTCTATGCCATGTTTTCTCGCCTGTTTCCTTATTTCGCGGGCTTTCTCCATATCTGTGGGGAAAATTTTCCCATCCATGTTGAATCGGTTGAAGATAGTCTCTGTTTCTTTGATGAGCGAGATTGCCGCGGAGGTACTCATGAATTGTGTAAGATCAGTCTTTCCCAGTTTATGGATAAAGTTTAATTTTCCATCTGAAAAAAGTCCCGCACCGCCAATTCCGCAGAGGATATTGCATGGTTTGCATTGCATGCAGCCGTTATCCTTTATAGGACATTTTCGTTTTAATGAAGGTTTGCCTTTTTCAATGACAAGTATACTCAGCCTGGTGTGTTCTCCGAGGTAGTAGGCCGCAAAAAGTCCCGCAGGTCCACCACCTACTATAATCACATCAAAAGTTGTGGTTTTTTTTTGCATTTTTCCTTGATTATTCGGTAGATTCGGGAGATTGATTTTCTTGAGGACGTTCTACAATGCCGTAAGCCAGTCTAACTTTATTTTCTATGTCAATACACATCTCAGGCTGATCAGCGAGGAATTTTTTGGCATTTTCTCTGCCTTGACCGATTCTTTCGTCAAGGTAGGAGTACCAGGAACCACTTTTGTCTACGATTTCCATATTGACAGCCAGATCAAGCATATCACCTATTTTTGAAATACCTTCTCCATAGATAATATCAAATTCTGCGAGTTTAAATGGGGGGGCGACCTTATTTTTTACTACCTTTACCTTTGTTCTGTTTCCAATGATATCCTGTCCTTCTTTGATCTGCCCGATTTTACGAATATCGAGGCGAAGAGAAGAATAAAATTTAAGTGCATTTCCCCCTGTGGTTGTCTCAGGGTTGCCGAACATTACACCGATTTTCATTCTTATCTGATTGATAAATATAAGAACAGCATTGCTGCGGTTTAAGACACCGGTAAATTTTCTCATTGCCTGAGACATGAGTCGGGCCT
>JAOZLO010000059.1 GCA_029934775.1 Desulfocapsaceae bacterium | reverse complement strand
TCGCAGTTTACCTTTCTCGTTGGTGTGGCTGCGGGAGGGCTGATGCTCGTTCTTCCGTACTATATTCATAACTATAAGGTCTTCGGACGTCTCACAATTCTTGGTGAGTTTCTTGCCATTTCGGCAATCATTATGTGTCTCATGTTTATCATGGCCGATATTGGTCAGCCCTTGCGCGGATTGAACATGATGCTGCATCCGACTCCTAATTCCATGCTGTTTTGGGACATGGTTGTATTGCTTGGATATCTCGGGCTAAACGTTATCTGTGCCTGGGTTATTCTTACGGCGGAGCGTAAACAGGTTAAACCGCCCAAATGGGTCTATTTCTTTGTTTATCTTTCAATACCGTTTGCAGTTTCAATTCATACTGTCACAGCAATGCTCTACTGTGGTCTGCCTGGTCGCCACTTTTGGCTTTCTGCGATCACTGCACCGCGATTTCTTGCCTCAGCCTTTGCCGCCGGACCTGCCCTGATCGTTATCGCATGTCTGGTCATGAAGCGTGTGGCCAACTTTGATGCGGGAAAAGAAGCCATCAGTAAATTGACGACTATTATTATGTATGCAGCCCTTATTAATGCATTTTTTGTCTGCCTGGAATTTTTTGTAGGGTATTATTCAAATATTCCAGGACATATGCATTCTCTCGAATATCTCTTCTTTGGCCTGGAGCATAACGGACATGTGTATAATAACCTTGTGCCGTTTATGTGGAGTTCAGTTTTTCTCTGCTTTGGTGGACTTGGGCTCTTTGCATATATGAAAATCAGAAAAGTCTCCACTGATTTGATGGTTGGAATTGGATGCGGTATGATTTTCTTTGCCCTGTGGCTTGATAAGGGGCTTGGATTTGTGCTGGGTGGTCTGGTTATAAATCCTCTTCATGAGATTGTGGAGTATTACCCAACTGCGAATGAGATTGGAATTACTTTAGGCATCTGGGCTACTGGATTTTTGCTTGTAACGTTAATGTATAAAATTGCAGTTGATGTAGAGCATGAGGTGGAAGCATAAAATAACATATTCTAAAGATGTTTTTCAAAGCTCTCGGCACTTGTCGGGGGCTTTTTTTTTGGGAACGTGGTAAATACGTATTTATTATATCCGGAAAAACATAGCTTGGATGGTTATAAAATACGTACCTTTTCAAAAATATTGACTCCTATTCTGACCAATATTTCTTGGTGGGATGATCAGCACAGTATCCTGCTTGAGAGGTGTGAGAACGCAGAAAAGATAATTTCCAGGCTACCAAAAAAGAGAGCAGTCATTGCATAAAAAACGGGTACTCATAGTATTTTATTCTTTTACCCGCCAGACAAAACTTATGCTTAATAAGTTTATTGAAGGACTTGAATGCGAAGGTGTTGAGGTTACTGTTCAAAGGTTAGTACCGGTTTCACCCTATGAGTTTCCATTCAAATCTTACGCTGGTTTGATAAAGGCTACCGTAGAAACATTTTTTCAGAAAAGATTTGAAATCGAGGTTTTAGATGAAAAGTGTTACGGGAATTGGGACAGGGTTATTATTGCCGGGCCTACGTGGTCCTATAATCCAAGTGGTCCTGTTATTGAGTTTTTAGATCGTTTTGGTAGGGATGTGTGTGGCGATCAGCATGTGATTCCATTCATATCATGCAGGGCCTATTGGCGCGTTCATAACTGGGGGCTTGGCAGACGGCTTAAAAGATGTGGTGCCGCTGTAGTTGAAGATCCCATTGTATTTACTCATCTCATTCATGAACCGTGGCGAACCATCGGTCTTATTCTGCAGATGCGTGGAAAAATGGTTCGCAAAGAAAATTCCTGGTTTAGAAAAAAATATCCGGGATACGGGCATAATCGAGAACAGAACAATATTGCCTTGGAAGAGGGGCATAAACTGGGTAAAAAACTTAATGCTCAGGTCGGCAGGTAGTAGGCCTTATGGCCACTGGCCGGTGATATAGAGATGATAAAAATAGAGTATCCTCTCTGAATAGAAGAGATAAATCAATGCACTGCAGGACAGAAACGGGCCGAATGGGATTCTGGTGCTTCCTCCTTTTTTTTGCCATCTCATTGCAATCAGTCCAACGACGGATCCGGTAGCAGAACTGATAAGAATGACAAAAGGAAGAGACTGCCACCCAAGCCATGCCCCGATCATGGCAAGGAGTTTTATATCCCCACCGCCCATACCGTCCTGTTTCCGCAAAAGTGAGTATAGGAAGGCAATAGTATAGAGAACACCTCCTCCGAGGAGTAACCCAATCAGGGAACTCTGCCAGGTTACGTTGCTGTTGAGAAAGGAAAACAAGAAACCAAGGATGATACCCGGGAGACTGATGATGTCGGGAATGATTTGATGGTGAATATCTATGAAGATAATCACCAGAAGGGCTGCTGCAAGAAGAAAATAAGCTCCAGCCTGTATTGAAAAGTTAAATTTGTAGCAGATTGCGGCGGCCAGTAATCCGCTAAGTGTCTCAACTACGGGGTATTGAAGAGAGATTGATATGTGGCAGTGCGAGCATTTACCGCGAAGAATAATGTAGCTTAAGATGGGTAGATTCTCGTACCATGAAAGAGGGTTGAGACATTTGGGGCAATGGGAGGCTGGATAGACAATAGATCCATTTTCTTCCGGAAGCCGCAGGATAACGACATTAAGAAAACTACCGATGATCGTGCCAAACAGGGCAGCAAGGAGTAAGAAAGCAGGTTCTGTTTGCATTATATGAGTGAATTTTTATATAGATAACCTGGGAGGCTGTCCGAGAATGCATTTCCCCCCAACCGAAAGTTTTCAGTATGCAGTTATCTGTTACTGATAACTGCATACTGAAAACTGATAACTAAAAATATTGATATAATATCAAAGCAATACGGTAAAATATTTCTTTTTCATAACAGGCTTTCTGTAATAAGGTACTCGTTACTATGTCACAATATCAGGAAAAAGCAACCGTTATACGCACGGAGCAGTTCTCAGAGAAAAATTATCGTTTGACACTCGACTCACCAGATATTGCCAGGAGTGCTAAAGCCGGTCAGTTTGTGATGATTCGTGCTGGTTTTGGTAAAGATCCTCTTTTAAGGAGACCTTTTTCAATTCATCAGACAAGTACAAATGGGCAGATTCAGATTTATTTTAAAATAGTGGGCCGGGGCACGGACATGCTTGCACGTATCAAAGCAGGGGATGATCTGTCTGTTTTTGGACCTTTGGGAAAAGGGTTTGTCATCCATGAAAATTTCCCGGCCCTGATTGTTGGTGGAGGGTTGGGGATAGCACCTATGCTCTTTCTGGCTAAAAGTATTTGTCGCCTGAAAGGTGATTGCGGTAATGATCAGATCATCCTTGGAGGTCGGGAAAAAGTTGAGGTGGAACCACTTGTAAAGGATTTCAAGGAATTTGGAATAAAAATGCTATTGGCAACCGACGATGGTTCTTATGGGCACCACGGGCTTGTTACAGACATCTTGAGTTCCCTTGAATTGCACAACAGGTGCACTGTTTATACCTGTGGGCCGGAGCCGATGATGGCCAGGGTGTATGAAATATGCAAAGTTCGTAACGTTGCCTGCCAGGTATCAGTAGAGAGTGTCATGGCTTGCGGCATGGGTGCATGTCTGGGATGCAGCAGGCCCACCAGTAAAGGAACCTACGCCCATGTGTGTTTAAACGGCCCTGTTTTTAAAGCCGAGGAGTTGGTATGGAATTCGTAAACAGCAGAAAAGACGATTTACCTGATTTACGTGTTAATATCGGCTCACTCAAGATCGCCAATCCTGTGATGACAGCTTCGGGAACCTTCGGGTACGCCAGGGAATTTGAAAATCTTATGAACCTGCATCGACTGGGAGCAGTCATTGTAAAGGGAATTTCTCTTTACCCACGAGCGGGTAATCCTCCGCCTCGTATTGTCGAGACTGCGTGTGGAATGCTCAATTCTATAGGTCTGCAGAATGTTGGAGTGGACAGGTTTATTTCTGAGAAAATGGCTTATCTTGCTGAACTCAATATACCTGTGATTGTCAATATTCTCGGGGACTCTCTGGCTGAATACCAGGAAATAACAACACGACTTTGCGGTGTCCCAGGAGTTGCCGGGATTGAAGTTAATATATCCTGCCCCAATGTAAAAAAAGGAGGAGTGGCTTTTGGTACAGATCCCTCCATGGCTGCGGCCGTAACAGAGGCAGTAAAAGAGAGGGCGGATGTGCCGGTTATGGTAAAGCTTTCTCCAAATGTTTCTGATATTGCCCTTGTAGCTCGAGCTGTTGAGGACAGTGGTGCCGATTCCATATCCCTGATTAATACACTTATAGGGATGGCTGTTGATTTGAAAACCAGGCGACCGGTTCTGGCAAATGTTATCGGTGGGCTTTCCGGGCCTGCGATCAAACCAGTTGCTTTACGGATGGTGTATCAAGTTGCATCAGTTGTATCCATTCCTGTTATCGGTATAGGTGGTATAGAAACAGCTGAAGATGCCTTGGAGTTTATGCTGGCAGGGGCAACAGCAATACAGATAGGAACTGCCAGTTTTGTAAATCCGAGGGCAAGTGAAGAGGTTGTTGAGGGTATAGGCAATTATGTGATATCCGAAAAACTGCCATCTGTCAGGGATATTATCGGACAGCTGTCAGTTGACTTACAGTAAGCAGCTTCCTAAAGACTAACGGAACTGGAAATATGATAGAAATTAAACCAATAGCCAGAGTCGATGCGAAGATATCAGTACCCGGTTCTAAAAGCCTGACACAGAGAGCCCTTATAGCTGCTGCTCTGGCCAATGGGGAAAGCAGACTCATCGGCCCTCTTGAAAGTGAAGATACGGAATATTCATCGAAGGCTCTTGGCCAGATGGGGGTATCTATTGAGAAAGATGATGGGTGGCGAATCGAGGGTAATGGGGGAGTGATTCATCCAAGTGATGAAACAATTTATCTGGGAAATAATGGGACTGCAACTCGCTTTCTCACCTCTGTTGCTTCTCTGGGAAATTCTCTTTTTGTAATTGATGGGGATGAACGAATGTACGAGCGGCCAATCAGTCCACTGCTTGCTGCTTTAAAGGGATGGGGGGTTGATATAGTATCTACCCGGGCAACCGGTTGCCCTCCTCTTACGATTAACGCGAGCGGGATAAACGGTGGTACTACAGTGTTGCCGGAGGGAAAGTCCAGTCAATATCTCTCCTCTCTCCTGCTGGTCGCACCGTATGCCGGTCAACCGGCAATCCTGCGTGTGGAGGGGGAGATAGTGTCAAAACCCTATGTAGTCATGACGCTGGCGGTGATGTCTGATTTCGGCATAGAGGTTGAAGCGTCATCTGATTTAAGTCTTTTTTCTATTCCACAAGGGTGTTATCAGGCAAGGGACTATAAAATTGAAGGCGATGCATCAAACGCGTCTTATTTTTGGGCTGCAGCTGCGGTTACGGGGGGGCGTGTGACAGTTGAAAATGTTCCGGTACCGTCACTTCAGGGAGATGCGATGCTCGTACCTCTTCTTGGCCGCATGGGTTGTGAAGTGACGAGGTCTGGAGGTGGTATTACATTGCAGGGCAGTGACCGTCTGGAGGGTATTACAGTAGATATGGGGGATATGCCTGATGTTGTTCCAACCTTAGCTGTCGTAGCGGCCTTTGCCCATGGAACTACAGTCATAGATAATATTGCACATTTGCGTATAAAGGAGTGTGACCGTTTGTCTGCAGTTGTGAAAGAACTGAGTAAACTTGGAACGAATGTTGAAGAATACGAAGATAAAATGGTCATTCATGGTGATGGGGGGATAAGTCTTAGAGGTGCAGAAATTGAGACTTATGCAGACCACAGGATGGCAATGAGCATGGCCGTTGCTGGACTGAGAGTACCCGGAGTAACAATCACAGGTGAGAACTGCGTTGTAAAATCGTTTCCGGATTTCTGGGAGCGATTTGCTCTACTTACAGAATAATTTTTGCCGGAAACAGCAAAAATTATTCCGCTACCCGGGAGGTTGATTCAATCTTTCTGACTGTTTGCCAGACTATCACTCCATGGTGAAGACAGACATTCCTTTCTTAATGTCCCCACTACCTGAAACAGGAGCACAGTAGGCAATTTTTTCCTTGGCTTTAGTCACCTCGATAGTGCCGACTTCAGTCATCTCAGAGTCAAGGACTGCCCCGGTATCCGGATCTATAAGCTCTTCAACACCACCTACCCTGAATGTCGTACCTACAGTCACACCTTCCCGGCTGCCTCTGTTTATAATGATCTTGTCGCCTTTTATCAGCAGAACAGTGGCTTCCCAGGGGATTGACTCAAGCTGCTGAATCAGGAACTTGACTGCCTGACCCACAGCATCCTCTGCTGCCTTGCCCACGTTGTCTTTTTTCTGGCCACCGAAATTACCGGTCAAGCCACCGAGATCTGAGCCATGATACCCAATACTGAATCCTTTTTTCCCGGAAGTACCGATAATATCAGTTGAAGCCATAACCTGACCGGTTTCAGAATCAACAAGATATATGGTTATATTTAATTCAGCCTTTCCGGCGGAACCCCCAATGGAGATACCTGCAAAGCTGAGGCCGCCTCCACCACTACCCGTATCGTTCTGCACATGGGTAATGGATCCTCGAACCAGAAGCTGGGCTGGGGTCATCCTGCCAATCTTGGCAGATTTCTTGCCCTTGGCAGTGCGGCCGCTGGCAACCAGGTCCTGTTCACCCATGGCTGCCTTACGCATTTCAGTGTCTCCAAGGACAATAAACCAGCCTGACTTGTGCAGGAGATTGGTCATGATGGTGGCAAAACCATCACCCACATTCCACTTGCCGTGCCATCCTGCCTCATTCTTAAACTTGGTCACGGTGATAGAGTAACGTAAGTTTCCTTCAGGTGGGGCGGGAATGGTATTTTCTGCTTGTGCCATGCTCATCTGCATAAGGATCGGTATGAGAAGTAGTAAAATTATCCGAAAACGTAGTTTTTTCATTTATTTCTCCTGTGAATAGTGTTCTTCTTTCCTTATATCCTATCGTATCTCTGTTTTTTTAACAAGAAAGTAAAGATGGCCACTTTCTTTCATGTGGCTTGCAGCAAGTTCCGCGTAGTAACCGTGTCCCCAGAACAAATCAACACGTCCCGTACCCATGATAGCAGCTCCTGAGTCTTGAGGAAATACAAATCGGTTCAAGGGTATCCATCTTACAATTTCACCATTCTGGTTTACCTCTGGTTTTTGTGTAGTCAGGTAACCTATTGCTTTATCCGGTAGAATCGAACTGTCTATGGCTATTGATCTCCCCGGGGTCAAAATTGCCCCGCTACTTCCCCTGGGTCCGAGATTGTCGCCCCAGTTAAAAAAAATATATCGGGGATTGTGGTGGAGAATCCGCTGCTGCTCTTCCGGGTGCTGTTTCAGATAATTACGGATTGCAGGTACGGTAACTTCAGATAACTCCATTCTTTTTTCATCAACCAGCAGCTTGCCGATACTGTTATATTCAAGTCCGTTGGAGGCTGCATACTGAATTGTCCTGACAGAGTCGTCTGGGAGCCTGATTCTGCCGGAACCCTGGATATGGAGGAGGAAAGCATCGAAAGGGTCTTTTAGGTATGCCAGTTCATATCCCTTTGCGATGTTGAGTGTTTCAATCTCTGCCCTGTTCCAGTAGCCGGTGAAACCTTTACTTGTTATTCTACCTGTGCGAGGAGGCTTTCCGTCGTCTGACTTTTCTTTTACCAGGTTATCAGGAGGTGAGTAAAGGGGATATAAGTAGGGAGGGGTTTGGGTAAGACTGCCCTCAAACAGAGGTTCGTAATACCCGGTGACCAGCATTTGTCGACTTCTTTTATCTTTTCTTCCTCCTGCCTGATAAATATCATAATTTTCAATAATGAAGCGGTGTAATTCACCCGGATCCGGATTCTCTTTAATTTTCCCTGTAAGGGACCTGATGGATTCGAGTAACCAGTCGGATAAATAGTTCACCTGATCAAAAGCAGTAGGTTTGCTGCTGTCTTTATTCCTGACATACTCTGCGTGACTTTTTGCTGCAGAAAGAAATGAATCATATCCCATATCATCAGAGAATTTCGGAGCTTTGTCTGGTGTGATATGGTGGAGAGGTTTATATCCATCTCTACCGAAAAAAAAGTAACAGGTGAAAGCAGTAAGGCAGAGACATAAGAAGGTTAAGTAGACAAGTTTTGAATGAAATCGGAGGCTCATCTGATCAAAGGGTAAAGCTATTTTTTAAAGGCCTCTGCCATTTCTGCTACGGCCATTGCATACTTATTGCTGTGATTGTACTCTGTTATGGCATGGAAATTTGGATATCCTGCAACAAAACGTTTACCTCCTCCCAGCAGAGGTGTTTTTTCCAACCCTATGATTGACAACTGGCTGTTGTTTTGTGGTCGTGGCAGAGTTACTCCTTGATCTTTAGCTACTTTACGCCATTCCATTCTCCCCTTACGCCCCTTCTGGTAGGTATCTAGCAGTAAATCCGTCTTTAGGGAATTACCAATTTCTACAAAAACAGGACCATGTAATGCCCAGTTGTATTTTTTGAGATAGTTGGCAATAGATGCAAAAATATCGCTGGTAGAAGAGATAAGATCACGGTGGGAATCACCATCAAAATCGACCGCATATTCATTAAAACTTGATGGCATAAACTGGGCCTGTCCAAAAGCACCTGCGTACGATCCTTTTACAGAGAGCGGATCAATTTTATTTTCTCTACAAAGCAGGAGGAAGTGAATGAGTTCTTTTCTAAAGAAGTCAGATCTACGAGGATATGCATCAAAAAGAGTGTTCAGAGACTGAAAAATTGCATACCCTCCCATGTTGCTCCCAAACCTGGACTCAATCCCCCAGATTGCAACAATAATTTCCCGGTCGACCCCGAATTGCTCCTCAATTCTATCAAAGAGCTGCCTGTGGGTCCTGAGTTTCCTTTTCCCCTTTACTACCGCAGAAGGTGTTATAAAAAGTGGCCAATATTTATAATAGGGTTTGGATTCCCATTGTCGATCCATAAGAACAAGGACTTTTCGATTAATACGAATTTCCTTGAATAAGTGATGAAGGTCTTCTTTTTTGAAAGTATGCTTATCTTGTAATTCCTGGAAAAATAGCTGATATTTCTCGCTGTTCAGGTCGATGAGCTGGTTGTCGGTCACACGATCAGCGGCCTTGGAGATTGTCTCTGCGAAGCAGGCAGAAAAAAGACTCAAAAAGACAATCGTGCTTAGGAAAAAAATCTGCAGGATTTTTAGTGAGGAGTGCGAGGTGTTGATATTTAATCCTCCATGAATTGTTATCGGCCTGATCTTTTTATGGATAAACAGCATTCAACTTGATAAGGAAATCGTCGAGCATTGAGGCTGGCAGGCTGTTAATACCAGCTGCTGCAGCTCTTCCCCCACCAGTAGGGAAAAGTTTACAGATGGTATCTGCGTCTCTTTTATCTGTTAAAGGTGCACGCAGGCTGACTCTGAGTGATAAATCATCATTTTCTACAATCAGTGCATGGGCTATATCGGTTTCTTCACGGGCCTTCAAGTTTGAAAAAACACCTTGAATTCTGCGGGACCAGGGAGCATTAGGGAAGAAAAAGACTGTGTTCCTGCCTTTGACCGGATACTTTTTTTGTTTGAGTGCCATTTCAAGGTCGCAATTGAAATTTTCCCGCAATTTTTCGATGATAGGGGAAGAGATAAGAAAATCTAAAGGTTTTTCATAGTTACGCACCGATTTATACAGTTCCTCGGGGTGAAAGTGCAAGTCGGAAAGAGTTGCTCCGTAACCATTATAGTTGAACAGTTCACCAATATCTCGTAGTTGCTGTATTTCTTTTTCTGTAAGGGCGGAATTATTTGCAAGCTGCTGTGCCTGTTGGTGTAAATTGTCGCCAAATGCGCCACAAACTGCCCATTGAGAATATTTTCCACTTAAGGTTCCGTTTACAATAAGTGAAGTGCACGTTTCAGGTGATACGTTGATTGCGTGGTGGAGAAGAGGGGAATCGGGAATATCGCCGGCAAAATGATGGTCAAAATATTCGATTGAATTATTCCCGGCCAGTAATGAATCCAGGAACCGGCGGTTAGAGTCAAGAGAGATGTCAAATACACTGATAGAACAGTTTTTTTGGTCTGTTATCCGGGAGAGCAGAGTAATGTCACGTTTTACCCCTGTTATCAATAGTGCTGACGGTTTAGGGGTTTCCAGGCGCATCTGATGAAGAGCAAAAATACCATCAGCATCACCATTAAAAATATCAAAGTGCATCAGTGTCAAAAGCCTCAAAAAAAAATGATCAGTAATGGTACCCTCTAAGGTTCTGAGCTGGCCTCCTGGTGCATTTCTTATCGTCTATGCTCGGACAAGGCCCAGGAGGAGAATCGGTTAGAAGGTCATACCTAATGGGGTACCAATATTTGCGAGATTAAACATCAACAGAAAAACAGTATCATATGGCGTGTACTGGGTTTCGAATTTAATCGACCAGCAGAGTGCCTGATAAGCCAATGATGCAATTGCTTCATCTGTCTGCTCGTGGGAAATTGAATGTTTTATTTCACCTCCTATGATCCATCTGCTGAAAACTTGTGCTCTAATCTGCGCGTTAATCTGTTCAATATTTCCAGCTGGTTTGTTACTGTAATCCAGGCTGAAATAATCTCCTCTGCTATTGACATATTTACTTTCCAGGATATGACTGGTGAAGGTATTGTCGTAAATATCGTAGTAGTTGTTGTAGGAAAAAACTGCTCTTTTAATCGGCTTCCATCCTATCTGGGTGTAAACGTCGGAAAATGGTTCATCTGAAGATGAATCACGAAGGTCATAAGACTGATCAATCTTCAGATATGCGTACTCATAAAGCTTTTCCATATTGTTTTCGCTGG
>JAOZLO010000426.1 GCA_029934775.1 Desulfocapsaceae bacterium | reverse complement strand
ATCGATTTTCAAACAGTACACAAGGCAGATAACCACAAACAATGTCAGCAGAAAAAGTGCTGTGTACAGATAATGAAATGGAAAACCAAAGACGATAGTATCAGTAAGGAATGACTGATTGTGGATGAAAAATTTATCCATAACCGGTTTAAGAGAGGGGTCCGTCATGGCCAGTTTGTCAGAACCGACAGCAATAAGAGCGTAAGGTACAACAGCCATCATGGCTGGATTATCAGCAATACCCAGAGCAGTATTAACAAAATCCACATTGACCTTTTTATCTGACGCTGCCGTGGTTGCGGCTGCCAGGAAGGCATCTTTCGCATCAGCGGGGAGCAGCTCGTACACGGTTGAAGTAAAAGCAGTCTTTAAGACGTCATTTTTCAGTAATTTACCACTTTTGCCAAGAAGGGCAAGATAGGTCTTTGCAGCAGTAACTTTTTCCTCATTCGTGGCAGAACCATCAACAAGTTTTGGCTCAACCTGCTGGTAGGCAACGTACGTTGCCTCGGGAGTTGGAGTTTCCACAATTTTCAACAAAAGCTGGAATCCGTATACGCAAACTGCCCATATTGTCAACCCAATGACAATTGCCCTGATGTTCTCCTTTAAGAATGGTGTTGATGGTTTGAAAAAGTTGACATCATAACTTTTGCTTTCGTCCATTTTACTCCTCCTTATGATTAACGGTTTCCTGTTCTCAGAACTAACTCCAACTCCCTGTCCAAGAACAGCCAACTTCCCTGATAATACGGGTATGCTTAACACCTGGCACCACTAAAAAACTTGCAATGCCTGTATAATTCCAGCGCATCAAACAGTGTCAGGTGTATAACATCTAAGGATGGTTCAACACTCTTTCGTCAGAAATTAACCTTCGTTTTTTATAAAACATTGAAAAAATGGCAATACTGTCAAATCCAACACTGTATCAGTATACCGCTCTGTACTGAGATAAGCCCACTGTAAGACAAAAATTGATCATAAGCATCATTTTTTTTTATTAAAGTGTGTTTTTTCTCCCAATATCATGCTTAACTAAGTATATTAATTACTAATTCTCCTCTTTTCCAGGGCAAAATTAACTCTGGAAATAGATTCGGACAGGTTTTCTCTCATCTTTTTTGTATATGGATTGTAATTTTGCAGATCGAGAAAAAGCTGCCAGCTGTCATTGCATGTCTGCTCCATAACGTCCAGAATTTTTTTATACCCGAGCGTATCAATACATGTGGGACCTAAATCGAGATCTGCCAGCACCCTCCCGACATAATGCGTGATTCCCTGGGAAAATGCAGTCATTTTGTCATGCTTTTCCGGAGTCATCAATTCTACCTGAAGTGATTTTTTTGTGAAATAAGCTACCCAACGTCCAAAGGTCTCGGCATCTGTGTTCACATTACAGATCACAATGGGAAGTTTTTGTGACGTTTGCAGGTACGAATCTGGGCCAAACATAGGGTGAGTGGCAATAATTCTACTTCCGCCGGGTAAGTATTTTTTCATCCAGTTGACAGGAAAAACCTTTACAGAGCAGGTATCAAAAAAGACTGTTTCCCTTTTGAAATATCGACCTGATTTTTTCAGCACTTCCTCAAAAGAAGATATAGCGACACAGAAAAAGAGAGCATCGCAATCGAAAATTCCCTTTTCATCGGTTATCTCAATACCCGGGCCAACTTCATCTGTTTCTATCCCACGCCTGGAAAATACTTTTACGTGGAAATTTTCGGCCAGGATATCTGCCCATACTTTTCCAAATCGCCCATAACCGTAAACTGATACAACTTTGTCTGACATAGAGAATCTAATGTAAAAGAAGAAAGTTTATAAATGATCTTTATGAAAATAATTTTGTGGGTATTAGTGAGGTTTTTTCTTTTTGTTACTGCGAAAATACTGGCTTATCAGAACAGGAGATACGAGTACCAGACCAACTGCTCCGCTTTTGACGCCAGGTGCAACGAACAACAGGGCGGCCACGAAGGTCACCACTCTCTCAACCATTAACATATTGGTGAAAAAATACCCTGTCAGCGCAGCCCCTACTAACACTATGCCGATGGCACAACCGGTAATTGTTGATATGAAGGCCTGCCATGTAAACCCGTCTGTAACAATCAACATCGCTGGTGAATAGACAAAAACAAAGGGTACCAGTGCTTTGGCCGATGCAAGTCGAAATGCAGTATTGCCGGCCTTGAATGGATTAGCGCCTGCTATCCCCGCTCCGGCATATGCAGCCAGAGCAACCGGTGGTGTAATATCCGCCAGTACACCATAGTAAAAGACGAAGAAATGGGCAACTATGGGAGCCACTCCGAGTAGTCCCAAGGCTGGAGCGGCAATCGAAACCAGCACTATATAAGTGGCAGTAGTCGGTATGCCGGCCCCAAGAAGTATGCAGGCAATAGCGGTGAATATCAGAGTGAAAAACAGCGTAATACCTGACAGATCGGTGAGACCGAATGGAACGAAGGGAATGATTATTTCAGCCAACTGCTGAGCCGCACTGGTTACCATAAAAGAGACTTTAAATCCCATACCTGTCAGGCTCACCACACCTACTATAATTCCAACTGCGGCGGCGGAAGCACCAACAGCCAGGGCGTATTTAGCTCCCAGCTTAAAACTGTCGTATAAGTCAGAAAGTGTCAAACGATTTCTAGGATTAAGAAATCCAACGACAATACAAGCTGTTATTCCCCAGAATGCTGCATTATAAGGTGTTCGACCGGAGGTAATGATCGCAACAAGAAGGACCAGCGGAATCAGGGTAGGCCACCCTTCACGTATCACTTTGACAAAGTGAGGCATCTCATCCGGCCGCAATCCACGCAAACCAAGGCGTTTGGCCTCCAGGTGAACCATTGTGAAAATACCAAGATAATGCATCAGAGCAGGAACGGTAGCAGCCAGCAAGATGGTCCGATAGGGCATTTCCAGAAATTCAATCATGATAAAAGCAGCCGCCCCCATAATAGGAGGTGTAATCTGTCCACCGGTACTTGATGTTGCCTCTACTGCTGCGGCAAAATGAGGCCGGTAGCCAACTCGCTTCATGGCCGGGATAGTCAATGCTCCAGTGGTAACTGTGTTTGCGATTGAAGAGCCGGAGATCATACCAAAAAGTGCCGAAGAGAAGACACTTACCTTGGCAGGGCCACCGGCATATCGCCCTGCCACGCAGGACGCCAGATCGATAAAGAGCTGGCCTGCACCAACGCGATTAGCCAATACACCAAAGAGTACGAAATGAAATACGTAGGTGGCAACAACCCCCACAGCAATACCGTATATACCCTGACTGGTGAGATATAAATGGTTAACCAACCCCTTCCAGCTTGCACCGGGATGAACGAGAACACCGGGAGCGTACCGCCCAAAC
>JAOZLO010000058.1 GCA_029934775.1 Desulfocapsaceae bacterium | reverse complement strand
AGATGTGGCTATCCGGATTTTCACACCTCAATCCGGTGTCGATGCCAAAATTGCCAGCCGGTTGAAACAGGAACTGGAGATACTGAAGGAACTCCCGGAAGATTATTTTGTCTGTCATTTGGAGATCAGGCAGTCGGATACCGGCTTGTGGTATCGTGTCAGTGAATGGATAGATACAACTAATCCAGGGCAACTTCTCGCTTCCGATTACTTCAATGATTATCGAACCTCATTTCGTCTGTTCTACAGGCTTGCATCAATTTTAGAAGGGCTGCACCAGATAGGTCATTTCATTCCTCATCTTATTTTAAATGATATTATCATGTTCGAGGGAGGTGAAAAAGATCTGGCAGTCAAGATTGATTATAAGGTTTCCCGGTTTTTGGATCCTCGTCTGGATCGCCCCGGTCCCATGTTGAAAAACCTGTTGTTAACCCATCCTGATATTATCAACGATCGCCCTTTGAATGTTCGAAGTGATATATGGTCACTGGGTAAAATTTTTGTGGAACTGCTTTCCGGTGATTTGAGTGGTGAAATTAATTATGTTAAAACAATTGATCAACTGGCAATTCCTGCAAAAGCAAGAATGTTGCTGAAAATTATGCTGGTTGATGATCCGGATTTACGGCCTGAATCCATGGCTCAGGTTGCCATGTCCCTGGCTCAAATCACGGAGAAGGAGATTGTCGCCACTCAAAAAAAAGACCCCGAAAGAGATATTCGGGGGCTTAAGCAGTGGATTCGGTTTGCAGCGATTCTTCTGATTATTCTTATTGTACTCGGTATCTCAGGGTGGTTTTATTTCGCTTATTTCAATGAGGAGGAAAAGGTTACATTAAGTGGTTATGCCAATCGCTATGCCGGGTCGGTAGCTTTTGTCGTGGTTGATTACCAGTTGATTGTTGAGCAGCAGGTGGTATATCGCAATCGGACTGAGGGAACTGCATTTCTTATTGATAACCAGGGTCATCTTTTAACCAACCGGCATGTGGCCTGCCCATGGCTTGATGATGATGGATTGTTCCAGACGGTTGCCCGATTGAAGTATTTTGGCAGTTCACCACATTTGGAATATCGTCTGTTTTTATGGTTTGAAGGTCAACAGGCCTTTAAACGACTGCCGGAATCAACCCGGAGTGTCGAGGTGGAGGATGTATATAATATCAAGTTAGCTTACCGGATAGATGGTCCAAAGACATTGAAGATTGCCGGTGTTGCCAGGCCACCGATGAAGAGCTGGCAGATAATGAAATCCCCGTTAAGAGATGATTTTGCAGTTCTTAAGATTGATCCTGTTCCCGAGGGATTGATTCCCCTGCCCCTCGATAATCAAATGGTTCCAATAAAAATACCCAAGCTGACGCCGGTGATGACCATGGGTTTTCCATTGGGCAACCGTACTCAGACGGATACGGTTAATGTCAGCGTCAGTACCGGTCATGTGCGTCGGACTTTTGGCAATATGTTCCAGGTGGATACCTCTATCTACCCGGGCAACAGCGGTGGTCCGGTTATAGATCCCCGTGGACAGGTGGTTGGTATCGCCTCAAGCGTGTACACGAACTGGGCCCGGTCTCCGATTCCGGTGGTTACATTGCTATCCGATATTGGAATGGTTTTGCCTATCAATAAAGCCGCTGTTTTTTTAGCAGAATTAAAAGCCGGACAATCCAAGTGGAACGGGTTTGTAGAACTCGCTCTTGATGAAAAGCTTGAAGAGATTCATGGTGCGGCGGGTCTGGGGAAATGGGAAAAAGCGCAACAGCTGGCGGATGATGCCTTCGCCGAAAACTCTGCTCCGGCTTTTGCCATGGCAGCTGGTTTGATGAACTATTGTCGCAACGATTATGGAGGGGCCGAAAAACTCTTTTCCCGGGCTCTCTCCATGAATAAGGAGAATGATCTTGCCCGGCTGATGCTGTATCTCATCGACTATATTGGTAACAAGACAGATGAAAATGATTATCAACGATCCCTGATGTCTCTTGACTGGCGGTCTCCTGCAGAATTTTTCGGGTATCTTGTGAAAGTAACGACTGGGGAAATCGAATTCGAAAGTGCCTCGAAAAGTGGTGATACGGATCAGGAGACCAGTTGGCTTTATTATGTTGCCGGTCTGATAAATTTCAGACAAGGACATTTGGCTGTGGCCGAAAAGCAATTCCGCATGGCGGCATCAACGGCCGTTGGCGATGACCACTGGCCCTATTTGATGGCTATGTCACAACTGCAGCATATTTTTCAGGGTTATTCAGATGCCATGGCCGACCCGGTTGAAAGGACGGCTTACCAAACCACAGCGGAGAGTTTTATCCAGTCAGTTCGAGAAAAATGGAGTGCCAAAGTCGAAAATTATAATCAAATGGCATCCATGAGGGTTAAACTTATTCGTGACTCTGTCACTCCTGCCGAAAAGCTGATTATTGCAGAAGAAATACTCGAAACAGGTCAAAATAACAGTAATTTGCTTGTTCAATTAGCCTTCTACAGTGGTATGGATGGAGCCTGGGAGCAAGCCCTGGAGTATACCAGACGATTTATAAAGAGACAGGGGCGGGAAAGTTCCAGCCGGTTAGCCGGCGGGTTACTGGAGCCTCTGATTTTGAATCGACTGGGCCATCCTGAAGAGGCAAAAGAGAGATTGGAGGATTTTCACAATCGAATTCAGGATCCATGGTATCGTCATATCAGTGCAAGCCTCCTTGGTCGATTGGAAGAGGAATCACTGATAGAAAAAGCCGGTGAACAACCGGCTTACTTATTAACGGACCTTGTCGCAATGGGGCTGTGGGAGGAGGGGAAGGAACAGACAAAACAAGCGATCAGGCACTATAAAGAGGCACTGGGATCGTATCGCGATGATCGGGTTGAATACCAGTTTGCCATTGAACGAATTAAACAATTACAGGCAAATGGGAGCAACTGAATTTGTTGTACTATAAGTAAGTTGCACGGTGCCAGTAGTTTAATAACAAATATAAAAGGAGTTTTTCATGATCTTACCACAGAACACAAATGTTGGATTTATCGGGACTGGCGTGATGGGAAAAAGTATGGTCCGTCACTTAATGAAAGGGAGTTATCCGGTACATATTTATTCTCGCACGAAAAAGAAAGCTGAGGAGCTTATTGCTGAGGGTGCGGTATGGGAAGAAAGTGTTGCTGCTCTGGCTTCAAGATGTCAGGTCATATTTACCATTGTCGGTTTCCCGCCTGATGTTGAAGATGTGTACCTGGGTGAAGAGGGCATCCTGAAAAATATTGCTTCCGGTGGGTATGTTATCGATATGACAACCTCAAAACCAGAATTGGCGGCAACCATAGCCGACCAGGCGCGGGAAAAGGGAGTTCTCTCTCTTGATGCCCCCGTCTCTGGAGGAGATGTGGGTGCACGGGATGGGAAATTGTCCATTATGGTAGGGGGTGAAAAAGAAGTTTTTGATACAATTCTACCCCTTTTTGAACTTATGGGAACAAATATCGTTTACCAGGGAGCTGCCGGAAGTGGACAGCACACCAAGATGTGTAATCAGATTATTATCGCTGGTGTAATGTTGGGTATCACCGAAGCTCTGGCATATGCAAATAAGGCTGGCCTCGATGCCACTTCTGTACTCAAAAATATAGAAAGTGGTGCAGCAAGAAGCTGGGCACTGACGAATCTCTGGCCAAGAATAATAGATGAAAATTTTGAGCCGGGATTTTATGTGAAGCATTTTATCAAAGACATGACTATCGCCTCGGAAACAGCAAAAACACTGGGCCTTGATACGCCTGGCCTCGACCTGGCAAAAAGCTTGTATGAAAAACTGGCGGAGCAGGGCGGTGGTGATTATGGAACTCAGGCGCTTTTCAAAGTATATACGTCAGAAGGGTAGTCTGGTCATTCCTCTTTCAAGATCGAGAATGAGATCATCGGGATCTTCCAGGCCGATATTTAGTCTGATGATTGTTTTACCAGCATAAATTGACGGGGTATTACGCCTTTGCCTGGCAGCTGTTAAAAGACTTTTATAGCCGCCCCAGCTGTAACCAAGGCCGAAGAAATCAAGTGCGTTTATGAACAGAGCAAGTTCTTCTGCGGAATAATCTTTTTTGAATGTGAAAGCAAAGAGGCCGGATGATCCGCTGAAATCACGTTTCCAGAGATGGTGCTCCGCGTGGTCCGGCAGTGCGGGATGAATTACCGTATCAATCTTTTCGTGCTCTTGCAGTCGAGCGGCAACCTGCAGAGCTGAGCTTTCATGTTGCCTTAATCTGGTGGAAAGTGTTTTTAACCCACGTAGGGCCAGGTAGCACTCACTGTCAGGGGTGTACAGTTCTGTCAGTGAGTAGTAGTCACTAAACATTTGGCTATATTTTTCATTAACAGTGACTGCGCCCATCAGTACGTCTGAATAACCCGAGATATATTTCGAAACTGCCTGGATAGAAATATCAACGCCTAAGTCAAATGGCTTCAGGTTAAGGGGGGTAGCCCAGGTGTTATCCAGGGCTGTTATGATGTTTCTTTTTTCGGCAATAGCGGTAATCGCGGGTATATCCTGAATTTCAAAGGTGTTTGAACCCGGGGATTCGAGCAGTATCAAAACGGTATTGGGTCTGATGTACTGCTCTATATCTTCGCCTGCAGAGGGTGGGATGAAGGTCGTCTCGACATTGAATCGGGCGAGAATTTTTTTACAAAACCTTACCCCGGGACCATAGGCGTTATCAACGACCAGTATATGATCACCACTTTTTGTAAAAGCATATAAACTGTTCTGGATGGCGGAAATACCGGAAGGAAATACACGGGTTACAAAACCATTTTCAAGCTCTCTGAGTGCTTCCTCCAGGGATCTTTGTACTGGAAATCGATCAGTTCCATAGGTGATACCGTCATACTGTCCTTTTCCTGCCAGGCACATATCTTCAAAATTATCAAACAGAACGGTGGAGCCGCGATATACAGGAGGGTTTATGGTTGTAGGTAACCTGTCGACAGGGGTATCGGCGGTCCAGAAATGGTTGATGATTTTCGTTTTGGCTTTCAATATTTTTCTCCGGTCGATGGCGATTGAACTTGTCTTATTATCTTTGTTACGATACAAAAAAATTAGATTTAGCCATCTTACTTAAACCTGATAATCTCGTAAAAGCATGAAATTTCTGATGGCTAAGTAAAAAACTTCATATGCGAGGCGCGTAAATTTTCTATTATTTCGGCGTACTAGGGTACGTCGTAATGATAGAAAATTTACAGCAACGAAGCAGATGAAGAGTTTTTACGGCGCCATCAAACCTGAAATGGTGAAATATGAACACTACGCATTACATTTTTGCTGGATGGCTGTTGGATGGCAGCGGTGGTCCGGTTCGTGAGAAGGTGCTCCTGGAGATAGAAAATGGCTGTATAGCCGGTATGGAACACTACACCGCTGAAAACGGCCATGATATCCCAAATGTTACGGATTTATCTCACTGCACACTTCTACCTCCTCTTGTTGATAGTCATATCCATCTTTTTATGTCCGGTACTATTAATCAGGAGCTGAGAAAGAGCCAGCTTACAGCGGGGTATGATGATTTGCAACCGGTCATTAATCGCCATCTCCATTATCTTTTGAGCCATGGGGTTCTTGCCATAAGAGATGCTGGCGACTGGGGAGGATATGCTTTGCGGCACAGGGATGAGTTAGATGGAAATTTTCCTGTGCAAGTTAAATCAGCAGGGCGGGCCTGGAGGCAGAAAGATCGTTATGGCAGGCTTATCGGCAGGTTTCCGGAACCGGGACAAACACTGGCCGCCTCATTTTTAATGGAAAGTGAAGAGGTTGACTGGGTAAAACTTGTAAATTCAGGGCTCAACAGTCTCAATGTTTATGCAAAGGAAACCGAGAGTCAGTTCAATATTGAAGAAATTTCAGCACTTGTCCGGGTGGCCGGAGAAAAAGGGAAGAAGGTGATGGTACATGCCAACGGCCATCTTCCGGTAAAATCTGCACTGGAGGGAGGGTGTCATTCCATTGAGCACGGATTTTTTATGGGAAAAGATAATCTGGAACTGATGGCTGAGAAGGGGACTGTCTGGGTTCCCACTGTCTATACGATGAAGGCGTATGCTGAAAATTTTGACTCCCACAAAAGCAATGGTGACTATCGGGTGATCAACAGAACCATGGAACATCAACTTGAGCAGATGGCGATTGCAAGAGAGTCGGGAGTGTCTCTTGCTCTTGGGACTGATGCCGGTAGTCTTGGGGTACTCCATGGGGAGTCCATGGTTGAGGAGATGAAATTATATAAAAAAGCTGGTTTTAGTTTGCCGGAAATAGTGAGATGCGCGACGTATAATGGTGCAAAACTTCTTGGGTTGGATAAGGAAATGGGATTGCTGCAGGTCGGCAGGCCGGCAACTTTTCTGGTGGCTAGAGGAACTCCCGCCCAGCTCCCCCGAAAACTCTCATATCTGGAAGATATCTATCTGGATGGCAAACCATGCGCGATGTACAGGAAAAACCCGGTAAAAAGTGTTGTGTAACCGGAGCTGTTATATTATTTTTGCGAAACTACATATCCTGAACATATTGATCATATCGTTTCAGATAAATGTCAGAGAGGGTCAGGAAGGCAGTGATGATAAGTGGGCCGTAAATGATTCCCAGAACACCATAAACGCTTAACCCACCAATGATTGAGAGAAAAACGAGAAGAGTGTGCATTTTTACCTGGTTCCCGACCATTTTTGGTTTTACCAGATATTCGATACTGAATGAGAGGAAGATATAAAAGATAAAAAGGAAGATACCTGCACCTACTCTATCACTTAATACCAGAATGATCGATGCTGGAATCATTACAAGACCGACTCCGAAGATTGGTAAAAAGGCAAGGATTGCCATTATGGCTCCCCAGAGAAGAGGAGAGTTCAGGCCAAGAATGGAAAATACGGAACCTCCAAGTATTCCTTGAATAAGCCCGCATATACCGTTCCCTTTCAAAATAGCATTGGCGATTTCCTGGAACTTGTCAATGAGAATGCGATTTTCGTCCTCTGGAAGGGGGGAGAGTTTAATCATGTAGTCAATAAGTTTTGGCTGGTCTATCAAAAGGAAAAAGATTACCAGGATCATAAAAAAGAAGAGAAAAAGGAACTGGAGAATATTGGCTGCCCAGGCGCTCGCCTGGCTGTAGAGCAGTAGCCCGCCTTTTTTTGCCAGATAGGAAAACGAATCTGAAATCTGTGAGGGATTAAACTCAAAACCAACTTCCTTAAGTTGTTCCTGCAGTTGCAGGATGAGGGGGCTTTCCTGGATAAACAATTGAAGCCGAAGAGCAACCCTGCTGTCCCGTCCCCAGTTGTAGAGATTGAGCGCCTCATCGGTCAGGGCCAGGATAAAATAAACCAGAGGGATGAAGACAATGGCAATGATAAGCAGGCAGGTTAAAACTGAGGCGACAGATTCTGGTAGTTTTTTGATCAGGAAAATATAAATTGGCCGGAAAAGGTTGGTCAGCAGGAACGAAAGAATGAGAACAGACCAGAATGGCCAGAGTATCCTACCGAAAAAGAAGATAGAAATCAGGAAAACCAGAAGAAAATATTTTATGCCGATAGGGTTGGGCGGAAGTGATCTGTCTGTTGTGTTCATTATGTTCTATAAAACCCCTTCGATTTTCTGATAAACAGTAAATGGAAAAGTATATATCCTCTGAAGGATTAAGCAAAGAAAAATAAATGGCAGCGAGGAGATAGAGATAATGTGGAAAGATGTTGAGGTTACACTGGAAAAGGTAGCTGTGGACCAGCGAAAAGAGAAACCGTCTCAGGATAAGCTGGGTTTTGGAGTCCATTTCACAGACCATATGTTTTTAATGAAATGGGATAGAGAAAATGGCTGGCATGACGCAAAAATATGCCCTTGCAGGGATTTCCAGCTGCATCCTGCGGCGATGGTGTTTCATTATGGCCAGGCTGTTTTTGAAGGATTAAAGGCCTACCGTGGAAAAGATGATCAGATCTTTCTTTTCAGGCCAAAAGATAACCTTGAGCGAATGAATGAGTCTGCTTTACGGTTGTGTATGCCGAGATTCCCGGTGGAAAGTGTATTAAAGGCGCTTAAGGGGCTTCTCTATCTTGAAAAGGGTTGGATCCCGGCAGCAGAAGATACCACACTCTATATCCGTCCTACAATGATAGGAGTAGAACCAGCTATAGGTGTCAGGCCTTCGAATGAATACTATTTCTATATAATCTTGAGTCCGGTTGGGGCATATTATAAAGAGGGTTGCAAGCCGACAAAAATTTATGTCAGTGATGAACATGTTCGAGCGGTGAAGGGAGGCGTTGGTCATGTGAAAGCTGCCTGCAATTATGCCGCCTCTCTTTACACCTCTGAGCTGGCAAGAAAATTTGGCTGTACACAGGTTTTATGGCTGGATGGTTGTGAACACAAATATATTGAAGAGGTGGGAACCAGCAATATCTTTTTTAGAATAGATGATGAGCTGATAACTCCTCCCCTTGAAGGTACAATTCTTCCTGGTTTAACAAGGGACTCTGTTATTAAACTTTCGAATATGTGGGGTATACATGTCGTCGAGCGGAAAATTTCAATAGGAGAAGTCCTTGAGGCAAACCGAAATGGTCGATTGAAAGAGGCGTTTGGAACGGGAACCGCAGCTGTCATCTCTCCTATCGGTGAACTTTATTACAAAGAAGAATCCTGCTTGATTAATGGAGGTGAAACCGGCGAGTTGTCCTCCAGGTTGTTTGTGGAGCTGCAAGCTATCCAAAGGGGAGAAGTTGACGATCCGTTCAAGTGGCTTGTTCGCTGTGGTTAGATCATGTTATTGGTGTTATTTTAATTTGTTACGTTAAAGTTCTTGAGAAAACATGAGAGCATATTTTTTTTAAATTTTCGCCCTTGATTTTTAAAAATCCAATCATATAGTCTAGGCCAGATTTTTGTGGTCGCCCGTAAATCGGGTATCAATTAACACGGGATTCCATAGTATTAAATAATCGATGGGCCCTTTTTTAGAAATAAATCATTTGTAATGCAGGAGGAAGTAATGAAGATTCGTCCATTGAACGATCGTTTACTGGTAAAAAGGTTGGCAGAAGAAGAGGTAACAGCAGGTGGTATCATTATACCGGATTCTGCTAAAGAGAAGCCGGCCGAGGGTGAGATTGTAGCTGTAGGGCCTGGTAAGGTTAGTGATAAGGGTGATAGAGTTGCACTCCAGGTTTCTGTTGGTGATCGTGTGCTTTTTTCCAAGTATGGTGGAACTGACGTCAAGCTTGACGGGGAAGATTTTCTCATCATGCGCGAAGATGACATTCTTGGAGTTATCGAATAATAAATCCATTTAAGACAATAAAAACAACAAAGAGTATAATTTTATCTTTGATAAAAAGATTCTGTAGATTAAGGGAGAATTGAATAATGGCTGGAAAAGATATTAAGTATGGAGTAAAGGCTCGCGAGTCTATTCTCATCGGTATAAACACCCTTGCTGATGCTGTTAAGGTAACTCTTGGACCCAAAGGACGTAATGTTCTGATTGACAAATCTTTTGGTGCTCCGACTATCACCAAAGATGGTGTAACTGTAGCAAAAGAGATTGAGCTTGTTGACAAGTTTGAGAATATGGGCGCTCAGATGGTTAAGGAAGTTGCTTCCAAGACTTCTGATGTTGCTGGTGATGGAACCACTACAGCAACCATTCTTGCCCAGGCGATTTATACTGAAGGTGCCAAGCTTGTTGCCGCCGGGGGGAACCCGATGGAGATTAAGCGTGGAATTGATAAAAGTGTTGCGGTTGTAGTTGAAGAACTTGCCGGACTTGCTACTCCAACCAAGGAGCAGAAAGAAATCGCTCAGGTAGGCACCATTTCTGCGAATAGTGACGAGACCATTGGTAATATCATAGCTGAGGCTATGGATAAAGTGGGCAAAGAAGGTGTTATCACTGTTGAAGAAGCCAAATCAATGGATACCAGCCTTGATGTAGTTGAGGGTATGCAGTTTGATCGTGGATATCTTTCACCTTATTTTGTAACCGACCCCGATCGTATGGAAGTAGCCATGGAAGATCCTTATCTTCTTCTTGTTGAGAAGAAAGTGTCTAACATGAAAGATCTTCTCCCTGTTCTCGAGTCTGTTGCAAAGATGGGTAAAGGTCTTTTCATTATCGCAGAAGATGTGGACGGTGAAGCTCTGGCAACTCTGGTTGTCAACAAACTGCGCGGTACCCTGAATGTTGCTGCTGTAAAAGCACCCGGTTTTGGTGATCGCAGAAAAGCAATGCTTGAAGATATCGCTATTCTTACCGGTGGACAGGTTATTTCCGAAGATCTCGGAATTAAACTTGAGAATGTAACTGTTAATGATCTCGGTACCTGTAAGCGTATTGTAACCGATAAGGACAATACTACTATTGTAGACGGTGGCGGAGACAAGGAGAAGCTTGCCGCTCGCGTCAAGCAGATTCGTAATCAGGCAGAAGATACAACCTCTGATTATGATCGTGAGAAACTCCAGGAGCGTCTTGCTAAACTGATCGGTGGTGTTGCGGTAATTAATGTTGGCGCCGCTACAGAAATCGAAATGAAAGAGAAGAAAGCCCGTGTTGAAGATGCTTTGAATTCAACTCGTGCAGCTGTTGAGGAAGGTGTTGTTCCTGGTGGTGGTGTGGCTTATATCCGTTGTCTGGATGTTCTTTCAAAGCTTGAGCTTCCTGGTGAGCAGGGACTAGGTAAAAATATTATCCTGCGCGCTCTTGAAGAGCCTGTTCGTCAGATCGCAAACAATGCCGGCCGTGAAGGCTCTGTAATTGTTGACGCTGTCAAAAACCTTGAGGGTGCTAACGGCTTTAATGCTGCAAGTGAAGAGTATGAAGACCTGGTAGCTGCCGGTGTTATTGATCCTGCAAAAGTTACCCGTACTGCTCTGCAGCACGCAGCTTCTG
>JAOZLO010000425.1:1358-3409 GCA_029934775.1 Desulfocapsaceae bacterium | reverse complement strand
TTTATCAGAGGCCATTTCAGGTATCTCCATATTGCAGCTTTTCGGCAGGGAAGAATCGAGCCAAAAAACATTTAATCAATTAAGTGAAGGCTACCTGCAGCGTACACTGCAGCAGATCAAGCTTTTCGGCACCTTCATGCCCCTCACAGAGTTCATGAGTTCAGCCGCTATTGCAGTTATTCTCTGGTATGGCGGTGGCGAAGTCATTCAAAACAGACTGACACTCGGAGAACTCGTTGCCTTTCTCTCCTATATGCGGCTATTCTTCCAGCCACTGCGTGAACTTTCTCAAAAATATTCGATTGTTCAATCGGCAATGGCTTCAGCTGAACGGATTTTTCAACTGCTCGACACAAAGAGCAGGATCAGTGAGCCTGTCGAACCCATCAAAATGCCAAACATCAAAGGTAAATTACAGTTTCACAATGTCTCCTTCTGCTATGAAAAGAACAGCCAACTCATTGACGATCTTTCTCTCACCCTGCCAGCCGGCCAGACTATTGCGCTGGTCGGAACTACCGGATCCGGCAAAACTACTCTTGTCAACTTACTGCTCCGCTTCTATGATCCTCAGGAAGGTACTATCACAATTGATGATATAAATATAGCAGACCTGAGCTTAAATGAATTACGAACCTCCGTCGGTGTTATTCATCAGGATGTCTTTATCCTTCAGGATACCCTTTTTGCCAATATCGTTCTGGATACCGGCTGCTCAGAACATACGGTGAAAGAGATCCTTCAGCAGACCGGAATGGCCCGTTTTGTAGACAGGCTGCCCCTGGGTCTGGAAACTCTGATCGGTGAAGGAGGTCAGGAATTGTCCACAGGGGAGAAACAACTGCTGGCATTCGCCAGGGTACTTTGCAGAGCCCCGGATATCCTGATCCTGGATGAAGCCACCGCTGCCATAGATACAGAGTCTGAAAATATCCTGGAAGAAGCCATTGCAAGTAGTTTCAGAGGACGTACCTCTCTAATTATTGCCCACAGGCTCTCAACGATACGGCGTGCTCACAGGATCATGGTTATGAATCACGGGAAAATTGTTGAACAGGGGAGCCATGATGAACTGCTCCAGCAAGATGGTCATTACGCGAGGTTGGTGGCGATAGATCTGAAAATCAACAATTCACTGTAATAGGTCATCAGTCCAGATCATTTATCTCGCAGGTTGAGGCTGTCAGTTTTCAAGATCAAAATGCAGAGTTTCAGGGAACTTGTATACTGTTCCGTCTTTTTTAGGTAGAAATTCTTTTAACTCTTTTTCAACCTGATCAAAACCCTCTTTTATAGCTACAAAGGTAAATACGCGACTATCCCCGATCCGCTCCTTAATTTCGGCATTAACGGGTGTCTCTCCTATCACTTCTCCATTCAGTGCAATAACTGCTCCGGTGGGATCCGAAGTAATATGAATCTGGTATATCTCCCGCTTACGCAGTTCAAAATGTACAGATTCAGGAATCACATCCTTTACACCGTGATGATAGAGTTCTTCTTTGTATGACTTTCTCTCAGGCATATAATCTTCCTTAACTGCGCGAAACGTATAAATATTATAATCACCCTGCCGCTGGTGCATAATCACATCGCAGGGAGTCTGACCGACAACTTTATTATTATAAAAAACGATTGCTCCTGAAGGGTCCGATGTCAGATGTGACCTGTGGTCTGTTTTTCCACATCCACTTATCAGTAAAAATAGAACCAGTGTTATTGCCACTATACAAACATTCAGTGCACTTTTCACATCCTCTCCTTTATGATTTTCAACACCCTGCTTCAGATGGCATTTGTTTTTTCCCTTGCCTTTCCTGTTAAATCCAAGCACTCTTGTTTTTATTTAGTACCTTACTACTGTAACCCCGTCAAAAAAAGCAAGAAACAGAAGAGAGTATTTTGAAATTATGTGGTTACATATACCACCATGGTACTTATACCCCCTTGTGGGGTGTCAGAAAGATTCTCTCTTCTGCATAGCAGGTTGATTACGCCCGTCTTTCATAAAGTCTTCCGGAAATTCGCTGAGAGATTCGAATAACGGATCC
>JAOZLO010000425.1:0-1348 GCA_029934775.1 Desulfocapsaceae bacterium | reverse complement strand
ATATCACCATGGTACTTATACCCCCTTGTGGGGTGTTACCATATCATATTTATCTGCAATTACCATCTCCTCTCAGAAGAGATAATATTTTCATAATAAAACCATGACAGAGCCAAAACCTCAAAACAGCAGCTCCTCCTTAATTCCCCCTTTTCTGCGTATCCCATGGTGGACAGGTGTCTTACTGGCAATCACATTTTACTGCAGCTTGAAATATCTCGTTCCTCAACTGCAATTCACAAATCAGACCTTACATAAATTAACACTATTTGCACCGAGTCTCGCTCCAATGGCAGCAATTGTCTTCCTTCTCCTTGCAGCAATGAGACTCTATGATGCAGATGACGAAAAGCTGTCCGGAGATTCCGATGAACAGGAAATGACAGATAACTAATTTCAACACCCTGTTATTCTCTCTATGAAATCATTCGGCGGGTGCTAAAATAATAAGAACAGAGTATATGGGGGGTGAGCATTTACCTTTAAAATTAGAAAAACTCATTACACCATGAAAAATCGTGCCGATCTTACCACTAAAATAGAAACTGTAATCAGGATGGGAGAAAAGGTTCTTGCTACGAAAACTACAGGATTTCAGCAGCAGACCTTTGTTAATGAACAAGAATTCCATGATTTCAGAATCTCAGGAATCTCTCTCCTGAGTCGAATTTTTGGTGATAACAATCAACATTACCAATGTTTTAAAACGGAAGTAACCAGCCCCGGTACCAGCCGAACTAAACGAGGACTCGGCATTCTCTCAGCAGCACTCACTGAACTGCAGGGGAACTGGATTGAAACTACGAGAGCTTCAATTACTTCGGAGATATTAACTGAATTCATGGATATGGCAAAAAACCACGCTGAGAACGGTGACCTTCAGAGTGCAGCCATACTAATCAATGCAGTCATGGAGAAACATCTGCGAAATCTCTGCCTCGCAAACGACATCTCAATAACTAACAAACAACCACAGCCGGCCACTCTGAAAAAAACACTTCAACTCACGGGAGAGGCGTATAAAAAAAAGCTGTATGACAGGCAGCAGAACAAAAAAATCGTCTCCTGGATTGAACTGTGTAACACTGCTGCCCCAAGTACCAGCAGCAGCATTTCAGCAAAGCAGCTTAAAATCATGCATGCAGAAGTTACCTCATTTTTGTCACAGGCTCAGTATTAGCACATTACATCTCAATCACTGCCACTTTCCTCCTTCACAAAGGCGCGTTGAACAGAGACCAGCATAAAGGAAATATAGAGCAATACTACCGGGTAAGCAGAAAATAACGGACGGGTTACAGGCCATATTGTTATATTCACATAGGTTAGGATCGACACAAGCGAAATA
>JAOZLO010000424.1 GCA_029934775.1 Desulfocapsaceae bacterium | reverse complement strand
GTTGGTTTGGCAAACGATATATTTATGCTTTTCTTGAAAAAGAATAAGAAGAAAACAAGACATCATGCGTTAACAATACTTGCCTTGACAATAGTTGTGATTGTTCTTTTTTTTGGCTTGAGGCCAAAGGTATGGCCCATTACCAACGATATACATTGGCTACCCAAAAAAAATGCTCTCCGGTTCATTAATCCTGGTATTGCCTACGTGGACGATGTTCACAGTTTTAGCAGCAAACAGCATTCCGGTGAATTCACAAGCCATGTGAGTGTGGCTGCTGAAAGTTTGCGTCGACGAGGTTTCAGACCAATGCTGATGATGCATGATGGGGATGATCGTCGTCAATTGACTATCTGGCATTGGGGATCTTCAGTCATTGCTATGAATGGAGATGACTACGACAATACCAGAAGGTGGCCGAGGATTTCTGCAAAAGATGCATTAACCCTTGGAGACGCAAGTTTTATAACGGTCACCTCAAGTAGTATTGGAACCCGTTTGTTCATCAACGGTATAATAGCCAAAGAAAATAAAAACTGGCGATTAACTATCCCGGATGATGGGAAAAAACTGCGACTTGTTCTTGGAAACTCGGTCTATGGAAAACATGGCTGGGAGGGAGAAATGTATGGATTGGCATTGTATGGCAAGGCTCTTTCTTCAGAGAAGGTGAAGAGCCTTTATGAGAGATCGGTACGTGAATCACGTTTTCTTCACTGCGCAGCGGAAGATCTGCTGCTCCTTTTTACATTCAGTGAACATGAAGGCCATTTAATACCGGATCAGTCCGGCCGCAATCAGCCGTTGCAACTGCCTCCACGGCCGATCCAGTTAAAAAAAGCATTCCTGTCCGCACCATGGCATAACTTCAATCCCAACCGATCTTTTTTTGTCGATGCAATCCTCAATCTTATTGGGTTTATTCCTTTGGGGGCAGTGGCATACTGCTGGTTGCGGCAATCGCATTCATTGCCCGGAAAATATGAGGCCGCAGTCATCGTGGTGTTCTGTTTTTCACTCAGCCTAAGCATGGAAATTTTGCAAGGATGGCTGCCAGGTAGAAGCTCGAGCTTGTTGGACCTTGGCCTGAATACACTGGGAGCCTGGTTGGGGATATTGCTAGCCGGTTGGTGTGTGCCCGCAACAGACAAAAGTTTCGGAGCGTCAAATTATTGATGTTCTACATCTTCTATTTGAAGGTGCTCAAGAATAGTCTTAAATTGCATTTTTTCTTAAATGGTTAAGATGGCCACTGGTCTGTTCTTATTGGGATACTACTTGACTCAATGTAAAGAGGAGGATAGTGAGCCACGATGTTGGACGAAAAATAACATAGTTCCTCAAGAGTCGGCTCACAGGAGTAGGTTTTAAACCGTCGAACCAATTGTTAAAAGAAGAAGTATTTCATACCCCAGCATAAGTTCGCAGGGGGGACATAACATTGCCACTAGACAGGACAGATCTGGGGCAATCAGACGCCTTTCAACGTGGCTACACCTTATTATAGGAAAAGCAGATGTGAAGTCAAATAGAACTATTAGAGTAATCATTATGGCCGAGATTCCGGTCTCTCTGTAATCAGGGGTGTGGCGTGAATATTTATGTCAACAACCCCCTCAATTTCTGCAATTTGCCGCTTGAGAATCTGCACATCATGAGGATGGAAAAAGACACCTGTTACAGATACAACTCCTTTGCTAACAGTGATAATATATTTTCCTCCGTGAAAGCATTCGCAATCCATCAGGGTCATTCGTACTTTTCTCTCAATGGCTGTATCACTGAGAGGAAATTCAGATTTGACCTCAATTTCATTTTCCACCTCGGTTACACCCGTGGTTTTCCAGGCAATCTGTTCAAAGGCCATTTTTTGTAAGTAGAGTTGTACTGTACCAGTGAGCAGGACAAAGCCATTCTCAACATATATGGTAACCTGGCTGTTGCTTAGAATGGAGTGTTCGGTTGCCATTTTTTTGATATGTTGCCTGATGGTGTCATTATTTGAGGCAAGGGCCTGGAAAATTGGGAGCAAGAAGACCAGAAAAAGTGCTGTCCCAATGAACGGAATTGTGGTCAGCTTGCTGTAATATCGCATTGGTTTTCTCCTGTATTGAACAACTTGCCGATTTCGGATAGCTTTTCCGGGGCACCAATTACTTAAAGAACATCGTCAGCGTAAAAAGATCTATCCACTTCAGGGTTAAGAACTATTTGTGAATCGCGGCGTACCGCAAACACGGTAACACCGTATTTTTCCCGTAGTTCAAGCTCCAACAATGACCTACTCACCACAAGTGAAGCCTCCTCAACACGTCTAGAGCTGACTTCAACATTCGGAAGCTGAAGGTCTAAACTTGAGAACAAGGCAGACTTTTCGGAAAGGTTACGAAACATCTCATATCCGTCAGATGTCCATAGATCTTGCTGGGCACTATAGGAAAACAAAACCCTGAAAGCCTTGCAGGCTAACGGGGTTCTGGACTTTAGCGGACTTCTTCAAACTTCAAAATGGTGGAGGTGGCGGGAGTCAAACTCATGCCCCACTAGACGGACAAAGACTTCTAGCGTGTGGCGTGCCACATGAGGGACACAACGTCGTTCAGGAGAATTATTGCCTAAGACTCTGTGAAGGATAGAGACTCAAATGTCGGACAACCATTTTATTGCGTAGTCTCTGCTGGAGAACATTTTGCAGTTGTCCAAAGAATGTCCCATGGTTTCTCCTAATTGTGCTGTTGTTCTAAATTTCCTTTCTAGTTCAACAATATTATCACAGAAAATTGCCGTTTTTTGTTGAAGGGGGTGTTTGCTAATGTCCCGACGTCCTTCAAAGGAAAGTGAAAATGAATTTTTACAATTTATGAGAAGTCCGAACGGTTCATCTCGTATTTCATCCCAGAGGGTCCAGCATTCACTTACGCATTTTTTATCCACTACAATGCCTTCTTTTGGAGTTGTTTGAAAGACATTGTCCAATAGCTGTTCAATTTCACAGTTAGTTAGTTGATATTTCATACGCGCCTCTTTTGGAAATCGAGCTTTGAGGGTCATATTATATATACACATTGTACCACATCGACAAAGTATTATATAGGTTTGCATAACACACAATCCACAATGATATCCGGGTATTTTTCCGTTTTTTTATGGCGTAGCCATCATTATTTATAATTCCCCTGGCGCCCTGGGTAAGCGGCTGCAGTTTATTCGCATTTAATGTGGGTTCGACCTATTCTTATTGTCAAATAATGTGGGACAAGATTAGACGTTATAGCGGGTCTGGACGTTCTTGATTGCGAGACGTTACAGGTACTCCTTGTATACAGTTCCCGCCCGTTTATTTTTTCTTGAGGAAGTAGTCGCCGTAATATTTTAGCTCATCGATTGATTCCTTGATATCGTCGTAAGCTCGATGCC
>JAOZLO010000423.1 GCA_029934775.1 Desulfocapsaceae bacterium | reverse complement strand
GTAAAAAACTTCATATTCGAGGAATGCAAATTTAATGGAATGAGGCGTACTTTAGTACGTCGTAATGACATTAAATTTGCAATGACGAAGCAGGTAAGCGAGCCTGCGAGACTCCGGATGGAGAGTTTTTACGACGCCACCAGGTGTTGTTCGACCAGCTCTGCCAGATCAATAGCTTCCATCTCTCCTTCCAGCCCTGCAACTTTGATGGCATCTTCCATGTTGACGAGACAAAAAGGGCAGGCGGTGACGATCACATTAGCACCGGCTTCTTTAGCCATTTCCGCTCTGATGACCCCCATTCTCTGCTCTTCTTCCGGCTCATAGAAGAGCATCAGACCACCACCGCCACAACAAAATGCGCGGTCGCGGCATTTGTCCATTTCTACCCGGTTCAGACCCTGTATCGAATCCAGCACTTCCCGGGGTGCGTCATAGAGGTTGTTATGTCGCCCTAGATAGCAGGGGTCATGATATGTGTATATTTTATTGCTGTCTTTCACTGGTTTGAGTTTCAGTTTATTGTTCTTAATCTGGGCAAGGAGTGTCTGGCTGATATGGCTGACAGGAGGCAGATCATTGTATTCATTTTTCAAGCAGTTATAGGCGTGGGGATCAGTTGTGACAATCTCTTTTGCACCTGATTCCAGAATAGCAGCACTGTTTTCTTCACGCAGTGCCTGAAATAACATCTCCTCTCCGAATCTTCGCACTTCATTGCCTGAGTCTTTTTCCTTTTTGCCGAGAACCCCAAAATCAAGTCCGGCTCTGTCGAGAAGTTTTGAGGTAGAACGGGCTATCTCTACCATACGGTCATCAAAAGAGGTAATCGAATCTACAAAATAGAGAGTGGAGGCCTGTTCACCTTTTTCCAACACTTTCACCTCACACTCTGCAGCGAATTCTTTGTCTTTTGCCCAGGCTGCGCGCTTTTTCTCCATTTTCCCCCAGGGGTTGCCTCTTTTTTCAAGGGCTCTCAATGGTTTTTGCAGAGACTGGGGTACATTGCCTTCTTCCACCATGCCACGACGCAGATCGACGATCTTGTCTATATATTCAATTCCCAGTGGACACTCCTGTTCACAGGCACCGCAGGTGGTGCAGGACCAGATTTCATCTTCTTCGTAAATAGTGCCAATCAGATCTTCATCTTTTTTGCCGGAGAGGCCAGGTTTCTGAACCGGGTACACAGGGTAATTTTTAAAAACAAGATCCCGGCCTTTAATAGAAATAAAACGCGGTGAAAGAGGTCTTCCGACAGTAACAGCCGGGCAGTTGTCCGAACATCGTCCACAATCAGCACATGAATAGAAGTCCAGAATGTGTTTCCAGGTGAAATCTCCGAGTTTTTTCACTCCGAATGATTCGAGATCGTCGAGGTCCTCATCTTTGATACCGTATCTTACGGGTTTAATATTGCCATGGTCAAGGCGCATGAAGTAGACGTTAAAAAACGAGGTGATAACGTGGAAATGTTTGCCAAGCGGCAGGAAACAGAGAAAGAAGAAAAAGGTCAGATCATGAATGTAAAAAGAGAGAACATGGATGGCCTGCAGTCCACCTGCAGGTAGGGAGGTCAGGATTGTTTTGAACAGCCAGGCCAGGGTCAGGGGCGCGATATATTCAGTATGCAGACCCAGCTGAATATTGGAGGCAGCAAGGCTGGCGTCAAAACAGCTCTCGGAAATCATTAAAATTGAGATAAGTGCGAGGACAAACAGAGCTTCTGACGTATGATCTTTGCCGTATTTTGCAGGTACCGCATAGCGAGCTGGTTTCACAACAATACGCCTGTATGCGGCAATTCCACAACCTATAAGCACGGCTGTGGCTGCATAATCTTTGAAGACAGAATATATATGGCCGAATGTACCACTGAATCCAGGCACTATAAAGTCTTCAGAAAAGCCAATTATCACCAGGGAACAGGCACGGACACTGAGAATGAGAAAGCCGAAGAAGATGATAATATGGACAACCCCGGCCAGCATATATCTTGGCTGTCGATATTGCGCCAGCCATATTTTGAGGATATTGAATAAGCGTTCGGAAGGGCGGTCAAAACGATTGTCCGGGGCAGCATTTATCAGTGGTACTCTTCGCATGGCCATGATGTAGGTGAACACAGCTAAGCCGATGAGTGGAATCATAATAGAAAAGATAACTGTCGGTATCCCAATAAAAGAACCATTTGCCGGGGAGATGATCATTGTTTGCATAAGTGAACTCTTCTCAGTTGTGTATAAAGTTATTGAAGATATAAATTTTAATGGTGTACGGTTAGAATTTCGAAGTCTACGCTATCTGCGGGAGTCAAAGCGAAAAAGAGCAGTCAGTGGGCCGGTTATTAAAGCACATAATTTTATTAGGACAACACTGAAAATTCCCATAATCACATATTACGCCGGAATTGCCCTCCAACTTCATAAAGAGCAGTGGTTATCTGGCCAAGACTGCAATATTTTACTGTATTAATAAGTTCTTCGAAAACATTTTCTCCTTGAAGAGCTGTCTCCTTTAATCTGGAGAGGGCTGCAGAGCTCTTATTCTTGTGCTTGTTGTGGAAATCGGCAAGACGTTGAATCTGGTTATCCTTTTCTTCATCGGTTGCTCTGGCAAGTTCAAGGGTTGCATTTTGCTCATCAAAATCGATCTCCGGGTTGAGGAAGGTGTTTACACCTACGATCGGGTAGTCACCCGAATGTTTTAACCTTTCGTAATACATTGACTCCTCTTGAATCTTGCTTCTCTGATACCCTGTTTCCATTGCTCCGAGAACACCACCTCTGTCGGTTATCTTGTCAAATTCAACGAGAACCGCCTCTTCGACCAGATCAGTTAAGTCTTCGACTATAAAGCTTCCCTGGTTCATATTTTCGTTTTTGGCAAGACCCCATTCTCTATTGATAATAAGCTGGATAGCAAGCGCCCTTCTAACAGATTCTGAACTTGGGGTGGTAATTGCCTCATCATATGCGTTGGTATGGAGGCTGTTGCAGTTATCATAGATGGCGCAGAGTGCCTGCAGTGTGGTCCTGATGTCGTTGAACTGGATTTCCTGACTGTGCAGTGATCTACCTGAAGTCTGGATATGATATTTAAGCCGCATGGATTCGGTTGAGGCGCCATATTTTTCTTTCATTGCAACAGCCCAGATGCGCCTTGCAACCCTTCCTATAACGGTATATTCAGGATCCATACCATTGGAAAAAAAGAACGAGAGGTTGGGCGCAATCTCGTTTATATCCATCCCCCTTGCCAGATAGTACTCAACATATGTGAAACCGTTAGAAAGGGTGAGGGCCAGCTGGGTAATCGGATTTGCTCCGGCTTCAGCAATATGGTATCCGGAAACAGAAACGGAATAGAAATTCCTGACGTTTTTAGCGATAAAATATTCCTGTATATCCCCCATCATTTTGAGAG
>JAOZLO010000422.1 GCA_029934775.1 Desulfocapsaceae bacterium | reverse complement strand
AGTTCTTCCTGCCGTTTCTCTCTGAAATTTCCAACATCAACAGTCAATTTCAATCGTTCAGGCACCTTCTTGGTAACGATCTTACGCATGAGATATTGCAGGCTGTCTAGAGTTTTCCCCTCAGGACCGGTGAGTTTTTCTTCATACTCACCGCTGAGCACACACTGCACTGCAAGTCCTTTTACCTCGACACTCACCGTGGATGGAAAACCCATTAATGCGACTATTTTAAGCAGTTCATCCTTAACAAGAGCAAGGCTTTCTTCGCTTGCCTCTTCAGTTGTAGTATCACTGTTCTCCTGTACTGTATTTTCTACTGGCTCTTCGCTTTTTTCTTCAATGACTTCTTCTGCTCCATCTTCAGAAATCTCCTCAACCACCTCTTCAATCACTTTTTCGATTGATTCTTCAACTTCTTCCGGCTTTTCATCAACCACACTCTTACGACGATCATCACCGGAAATTACAGGTACAGGTCTGAGTGCCTCAACGTTAAAAATTTCCTCAACTGATTCTTCAACAACAGGTTTTACCCGAGCCCGAATATGTGCCTTTTTTCTGATTAGGCCAAAGATACCCATCGAACCGGTTTCAATAACCTCAATTTCAAGTTGTTCCTGGGGAACATCAAGCGTCTCACACGCATTTTTAATCGCCTCAACTACTTCTTTTCCGTAAAAATCTTTTTTATCTAAAGACATTGAATTTCCTTAAAATCAGGTCTTGACCACCGTTTTTGTTTTTGTATCACGGTTAATGATCACTTGCTGAAGAATAGACAGCAGATTGTTAATAAACCAGTAGAGAACAAGGCCGGAAGCAAAGTTTAGAAACATGAAAGTGAAAACTACCGGTAAAAACATCATAATTTTTGCCTGGGTCGGATCGGCAGTAGATGGCGACATTTTCTGCTGTAAAAACATGGATGCCCCCATGAGTAGTGTGAGTACCGGCAGTCCACCCACATACGGCAAATCTATGCCGATCCAGAGTCTATCAGGTGCCGCAAGATCGGTGATCCAGAGCATAAATGGAGCATGTCTGAGTTCGATGCTTTGCAGCAGCACCTTATAGAGTGAGAAAAACACGGGGATCTGAAGTACCATCGGCAAACAGCCACCAAGAGGATTAACTTTGTATGTTTTATACATAGCCATCACCTCCTGGTTCATTTTTGTTGGATCACCCTTATATTTCTCTTTAATCTTCGCCATTTTTGGCTGCAGTTTCTGCATGTTTTTCATGGACTTCATACCCTTCTGGGTAATTGGCCAGAAAACAATTTTAAACAATACCGTAACCAGGATAATAGCAATACCGTAGTTATGAAAAACAGTGTAAAACTTATTCAAAATCCAGAGCGTAGGCTTGGCAATAATATCAAACCAGCCAAAATTCACTGACTTGCCAAGATTGTATCCAATTTCATCCAACATTGAAAACTTCTTCGGTCCATAATAAACATGATATTTATACTCTTTTTCAGCTCCAGGCTGAAGCGTATCCAGATTACCTGATAACTGCATCCTGGTGAGAGCCTCATTGCCTTGCATGGTAAATGTATTCCCGGATCCATCAATTGGAACTATTCCGCAAAGGAAATAGTTCCCTTCATAGCCAACCCAGTCAATTGCACCCTGAAGTGTTTTGGGTCCCTGTTCAAAATCATCGAAACCGACCTCTTCAAGCTCATCATTTATAAAAGCGGCGGGTCCGCTGAACAAAAACCTGTTCGCAGGGCTTGAAACTCCCTCAAAGGGCATATTTACCTGTTGAAGTTGAGGAAAGCCCTGCAGAGAATTTCCTGAATTGTTTTTCACTCTGACTGCCAGGTCAATCAGATAATTACTGTTATTAAAAGTGTACACCCGCTCGATGGTTAAACCACTGTCGGTCACTGCCGACATACGCAGTTCTTCGCTGCCTCTTGACGATGAGAGCGCAATATGCTGCCTTTTACTGTCATACAGAACACGGCTGCCAAGTGCACTTCCCCATGCAAAATCAAGAGGGAACCCCTGGCTGCCATCCGTCTTCACAAGCTGCATTCCCGGAGAATCCTCATCACCGGTCTCTGTATGTTTTTTCAATCTGAAACTTTTGACAGCCCCGCCATCTTCGGAAATGATTACGGAGTAGAGATCTGTCTCAACTACAATTTCTCTTACTGCCCGATCATATTTCTGGACGACTGCTGCAGGTGCGGCTATAGCCTGCTGGGATACTGCAGGTGCAACTGTTGAAGGAACAGGGGCCAGCTGTTGAGTGGTCGCTACAGGTGCGCCAGCCGGCTGCTCGTCTTCAACCGATTGGTCAAAACCAACAAAAAAGTATTGATAGCCGACAAGTATAACAAAGGAGATAACAATGGCCAAAAAAGCTCTATAAGTATCCATTCACTTTCCGTAATGTTTAAATTCTTACTATATTGTCAAATATTTGCAATTAAAAGGGAATCAGGCAGGATCATATCCGCCACGGGAAAACGGGTGACATCGCAGTATACGGCGGACGCCCAGATAACCTCCCCGCATGACACCGTATTTTTCTATAACCTGAATAGTATAGGTAGAACAGGTCGGGTAAAAACGACAACAGGGAGGAAAGAAGGGAGAGATAAAGTACTGATACCCTTTCAGAAGAGTAATAAAAAAAGCCTTCAACAACCTCTTCATTTGAGCTTCAAGCTTCATGGCGTTGTAAAAAATCTTCATCCGGAGTCTCGCAGCTCGCTTACCTGCTTCGTTACTGTAAAAGAAGCGATCACACTACAGATGTCATCTGGATTCGACAATGAAAATCCTGGTCGAACTGTAAAAATAATGTCCATAGATTGGGGATACTGCCCTCGGTGTAAGCGGAAAGACTCCCTGACAATGCGCTTGATGCGATTTCTTTTAACTGCACCTCGAATCTTCCGGTGCACACTGATTCCCAACCGACTCCGATTAGAAAAATTCGGATTACATATCAATGTAAAACCACCACCATGCAAACGTTTCCCTCTGCTGTAAACTCGTTCAAACTCCCATTTTTTCCTCAAAAGGGAGTCCTTACGCAACTGAAGTTTACCCAACGTTTCAGGCGGAAAGTCTCTTACGGCCTCTTGCCCTGCGACTATTAATAATTGCCCGCCCGGCACGTGTTCTCATTCTGGCACGGAAACCGTGAGTACGTTTGCGTTTGATGTTGCTCGGTTGAAAAGTACGCTTGCTCATTATTTACTATCCTTGTCTATACAAAGTTCTTTAAAAAACCCACAAAAATCCCTGAAGAGAAGAGTGTTTTCCCAGGGAGCCATTATAAATTACAAAAGGGTCATAGTAAACACACATTCCCTTCAGTGTCAAACATTTTGTTTCCACCATATACACTAAGGCGGGCTTTGCCCGCAACCCAAAAGACACATTCTCTCACCACAGAGAGC
>JAOZLO010000421.1 GCA_029934775.1 Desulfocapsaceae bacterium | reverse complement strand
ATGAAACAGATCATTTTGTCCAGACTGAAAGGTTTCTCCAGAAGATGCCAGGCGTGATCAAAACAAAATCAGAACATAATTCTTGACAAGAACGAATATCATAAATATATTCACCTCAAATCAAGGAAAATACAAATGATAGACTCCATAAGCCTCGAAATCCTGCATATTCTCCAAAAAAAAGCCCGTATTCCCAACGTTGAAGTATCCAGACAGGTCAACCTCGCACCCTCAGCCGTCCTTGAACGTATACGCAAAATGGAAAAACTGGGAATTATTGACGGCTACGAAGTACGATTGAATCCAGAACGTTTCGATCGTGCCCAGGTTGCTTTTATTTCGGTAAAAACAGCGGCCTCCGAGTGTGCAAACATTGGGGATGCGCTGTCAGAGATCCAGGAAGTCCAAGAGGTGCACTTTGTTGCAGGAGAAGATAGTTATCTGATTAAAATCAGGACCAGTAATACAAGAAGTCTCGGGCAACTTCTTTGCAAGAAGATACAGTCTATCCCAGGTGTCGTTTCGACAAAAACATCGACGGTTCTCTCTACAGTTAAAGAAACCAGTCGAATCCCCATTCAGTCGCCAACTTAAGAGAACATTGCCATGCCAATGAACCAATCATTTAAGAACAGTCTTTTCCCCGTACTTAAAAAGATAACCGATCACTACCAGACTCCTTTTCATATCTACGATGAAGCTGGAATACGAAAAACAGGGGAACGCCTTAAAGAGGCATTTTCTGGAATTGATGTTTTCAAGGAATTTTACGCAGTTAAAGCCTTACCTAACCCGAAAATTCTGAAAATTATGCAGTCTATGGGATTTGGTTTTGATTGCAGCTCAATAACAGAATTACAACTCTGTCGGACAATCGGTGCTTCCGCTGATGATATCATGCTTTCCTCTAACAACACCAGTCAGGAAGTTTTTCAGGCAGCTGCAGAGGATAATGGTTGCATTCTTAATCTTGACGATATCAACCTGATCGACAAGGTCCCCCATTTTCCGGAACTGATCTCTTTTCGATACAACCCAGGCGGCAGACGAACAGGCAATGACATAATCGGCAAGCCACTTGAGGCAAAATACGGTGTCAGTCATGAACAAATCGTTGGGGCATATAAAAAAGCGAAAGAAAAAGGTGCCACACGTTTTGGCATTCACACCATGGTCGCCTCAAACGAGTTAAACCACCAGTACATGGTCCAGACAGCACAGATGCTCCTTGAACTGGTTACTACGATTTCTGCAGAACTTGATATCACATTCGAATTTATCAATATTGGTGGGGGTATGGGCATACCTTACCAACCAGATATCCCAGGTCTTGACCTTGAAAGCATGGGCAGTGAAATCACCGAACTTTTTGATATCTTTAAAAAGCTACATGGCTATGCTCCAGCTCTTTTCATGGAGAGCGCCCGTTGTATGACAGGCCCCCATGGAGCCCTTGTGGTAACAGCAATTAACCGTAAGGAAATTTATCGTACCTATATTGGAGTAGATGCGTCCATGAGTGCGCTGATGCGCCCTGCCCTGTACGGTGCTTATCACCATATTGATATTCTCGGAAAAGAACAGTCAGAAAAAATGGAGACTGTGGATGTTGTTGGTTCTCTTTGTGAAAATAATGATAAATTTGCGATCCAGAGGAATCTTCCTCCAGCAATTGACGGAGACATCCTTATCATTCATGATACTGGAGCACATGGACATGCAATGGGCTTTAATTATAATGGGAGTCTCCGGCCAAAAGAATTACTTCTGGCAACCGACGGCACGACAGAACTGATAAGACGTGAAGAACGGGCTGAGGATTATTTTGCAACCCTGCAGTTTGAACCCGATCACCTCACACTCTGATAAACGACCTCAAACCTTCAAAATAGAACAAATATGAGTATTGATATTGACAACTTTTTAGAGACTGTATCGACGTTAATTAAGGGCAAAGATGTGCCGGTAGTGGATTTGATTGCCGTACAGACAAAAGACCCTTTCAAGGTCCTTGTAGCAACCATTCTTTCTGCCAGAACCAAGGATGAAGCCACAGCCAAAGCTTCCAAAAAACTCTTCAAAATTGCCCCTGACAGAAAATCCCTTGACCTTCTTTCCGAAGAACAGATTGTAAAACTCATATACCCGGTTGGATTCTACAGAAACAAAGCACGTTATCTGAAAAAACTCCCTTCCGCACTTGAAAATTTTAAAGGGGAGATACCTGATACCATTGAAGAACTCATCACACTTCCCGGTGTGGGCAGAAAAACTGCAAACCTTGTAGTAAGCGTCGCCTTCCAAAAACCCGCAATATGTGTTGATACACATGTTCACAGAATAGTGAACATCTGGAAATATGTGGAGACCGACACTCCGTTTAAAACAGAAATGGCTCTCCGAAAAAAATTACCAAAACAATACTGGATAACCGTTAATTCAATACTGGTTGCCTTCGGTCAGTCCATCTGTCGTCCGATCAGCCCTCACTGCGATATCTGTGATCTGAAAAGTAACTGCCCTCAAAATGGTGTGCGACCGAGAAAGGTTCCCGGCCAAAAACGGAATAAAAGCCAACCACTAAAATTCATCTCCTGGAATGTAAACGGGATCCGGGCACTGGAGAAAAAAGGATTTAAAGATATTCTTCCAGATCTCGATGCAGATGTTATAGGAATCCAGGAGACTAAAGCTCAGCCTGACCAACTTTCGGAAGATTTAAAAAATATCCCGGGCTACACTTCATACTGGCACAGTGCGGAAAAAAAAGGCTACTCAGGAGTTGCCTTCTATACGCGCCTACCTCCCCTGGCGGTTCACGAAGGTCTGGGGGACGAAGAATTTGATCGCGAGGGGAGAGTTCTTACCCTTGAATTTGGCCGCTATTATCTCATAAATATTTACTTTCCAAACAGTGGAGATAAACTCAAGAGACTTGATTTTAAACTTCGTTTCAACGACACGCTACTTTCTTTTGCACAAAAACTTGGTCAGGAAAAGGAGGTCATTCTCTGTGGAGATTTCAATGTCGCCCATAAGGAAATCGATCTGAAAAACCCAAAAAACAACATTAAAAATGCCGGTTTCACTCCAGAGGAGAGGAGTTGGATGGACAACTTCATTGAGGCCGGCTTCACCGATACCTTTCGTATTTACAATCAGGAGCCAGACCAATATTCCTGGTGGAGTTACCGGTTCAATGCCAGAGCAAAAAATGTAGGTTGGCGTATAGATTACTTCTGTGTCAATCAAGCTGCCCGGGAAAATGTACAAAACGCCTCTATTCTGCAGGAGATTATCGGTTCTGACCATTGCCCAGTTCAACTAGAGTACCTCGCCCGTTAGTACCTTATCCCTAAAACTCTGTCATAAAAAACAAGAAAATTCTCACCACAGAGGACACAGAGAGCACAGAGAAGGGAAAAGACCGACTGACG
>JAOZLO010000420.1 GCA_029934775.1 Desulfocapsaceae bacterium | reverse complement strand
GAAATCCGTGCATGGAGTGCAATTACGGCGGTATCGACCTTGAGAATTCGCTCACCAATAGAACAGTCAACAAAGCCCTGTTCTTTGAATTTCTGTACTTCATAATCAACCCATCCACCCTCGGGGCCTATGGCAAAAAGTGCCCGACCGGGCTTTCCACCTATCTCCTGCTGCAACGAAGTTTGACCTCCCGGGTGTGCCAGGAGATGATAGCTATAGCTGTCTCGGATACCTGGATAATAATCCTCGATAAAGGGTTTGAATTTACGGTGCAGGAAGATTTTTGGCAGGCGGGTTTCCACAGCCTGTTCCAACCCTTGAACCAGGTAGGTTTTAAATCCTCTTTCGGCTACCACTGATGCCCCCCAGAAACTTTTCTCAACACGGTTAGCATGTATCAGATGAATTTCTCCAACCCCGAGTGCACTCACCTGACTGAGTATTCTTTTCAACATGATCGGTCGGGGTAATGCCAGAATCAAATCCAGCTGTGGAACCTTCGGCTGCAACTCAGAAATTTCAACACGAAGATCAACGAAAAAAGGGTGCTTTTTCCCTAAAGCGAGAATCTCACCCTTCCCTTTCCCACCATTTACAATTCCCACCCTCACCTCATCTCCAACCTCAGAACGAAGCACTTTTACTACATGTTCGGCCCTGTGATCGGTAAGATGTATGAAGTGGTCGGTAATTTCGTCAGATTCAGCGAGTATAATATTCATCAATCCCTTGAAATGATATTGTAAGCATGGGGCAATAGAGTAAAATGAAGAGTTGTTGTATCCCCATTTTTGACATTTTTGTTTTCTTTTTTACTTTTAAGGTAAGGCATGTTTCTACTCTATAATATTCTTCAACTTGTTTTTTTACCTGTCATTGCGATTCTGCTCCTGGGCAAGACTCTGATTACACCCAGATATCGAGGCAGAATAAACTCCCGCCTTGGATTTGGAATAAAAAAGCAAATAAATCAGCCTACAACAGGGCAGACAACAATCTGGGTTCACGCCCTCTCTGTAGGTGAAGTAACCTCTGCAGTCCCGCTTCTGCATGGGATAAGAAACAGATACCCAACAGCCAGAATTGTTTTTACGGTATCAACGCGATCGGGAGAAACCATCGCCAGAAAACTACTTACAGGTCTTGCAGATACTATCATCCCCTCACCTCTAGATTTTTTACCCGTAATTACATTATTTTGTGCACGCATTCAACCACAGCTTTTCATCCTTATTGAAACTGATTTCTGGCCTAACCTTCTGCTGTACCTGAAATATAAGAAAATCCCCACCGTGCTTGTAAATGGGAGAATCTCTGAAAAATCCATGGCAGGGTATGACCGGTTTAGTTTTTTCTTTCGCCCAATGTTCCGATCCTTTCACTATCTCTTCATGCAGACAAAAATTGACATGCAGAATATGATTAATCTGGACATATCCAAAGAGAAAATTCGTGTTCTAGGTAATTTAAAATTCGGCACTCAGGTTGATGCTATACAACCGGTACCCTCTTCCATATCAAGACTCTTAACAGAAAACAGGCTTATAATTACAGCAGGTTCAACGCATCAAGGGGAAGAGAACATCCTCTTTGAGGTAATAAAAAAGCTCCAGATCGACCATCCTGGAATTATGCTTATCCTGGCACCGAGGAACCCAGATCGTGCCAAAGAAATATGTACACTGGCGAAACGACACAACCTGACCATAACACTCAGATCCGAAAACATTCCAGCATCTTCAGATATTCTTCTCATCGATTCTATAGGAGAATTGATACTATTCTACGCTCTTTCAGACATCGCTTTTCTTGGTGGCAGCCTGGTAAATAAAGGCGGCCATAATCCGATTGAACCTGCCATCCTCGGCCTGCCGGTTCTTTTTGGCCCACACATGGAAGATTTCTTTGAGATAGCCATTTCTCTGATAAAAGAGGGCGGTGGTGAACAGGTAAGTGACGCCAAGATGCTCAAACATGCTCTGGAACCTCTTCTTTCGTCCGAAGAACTCAGATGCAAACGCGGTGCAGCAGCGAAAAAATGTGTTATCAGGCAGCGCGGAGTGATAGAAAAACACCTTGAAATCTTGCAGACACTCCTGTGAATACCATTTTCCAACACCTGTCATACCACCTCCTCTCCTCTATTTCCCTCTCTTTCATAATCGGAATAGCTTCAACGTCACTTGTGCAGCACCCCTACCTCCCCTCTTCTGTAATTATCACTCTTCTCTCTATTTTATTGATATTGACGGCAATTCTCCATTTTTTTAAAATAAAGCGGCCTGTAGTTTTTCTTCTTCTATGCTTCTTTTATGGCATCGGTTTTTTACACGCACAGATTCAATCGATTCCCCCTGCCGACGAAAATCATATCTGGAACAGTATAATTGACAAACAGGAGGGTGTAATCGCTGGCACTCTGATTTCCATGCCTGAATACAATGGAAGGACAAGTAAAGTAACAGTTTCAACACAGTACCTGCGTCTTGAGAACCAGGATGAATTCACACCAGTTACCGGAGATATTTTGTTTCGAATGAAAGGTCCCTGGCCAAACCACCTTCTCCCAGGAGACAGGCTGGTGTTACGGGCCGCTCTGAAAAGGCCAACCAGTTTCAACTCTCCCGGAAGTTTTGATTTCAGTCAATATCTGGCGAGACAGGGTATTTGGATTACTGGATTTATCCAATCCCCCCTTTTTATAAAAAAACTTGCCGAAAATAATTCTTTTTTTCACAATCTGCGTTTTTATCCAGAAAAAATCCGTGGAGCCATAGGCAAAGAAATTGACATTCGAGTTTCTTCTGAATTGGCTGGGTTATATCGAGCCATCCTCCTTGGAGACAGGTCAGGCATAAGTGAAACAGTTTCAGATCAGTTCAAAGCGACTGGCGTGATGCATATTTTAGCAATTTCAGGGATCCATATGAGTGTCATAGGCACCCTCCTGTTCGGATTGTTTTATAGAATACTATGCCTATCGGAGACACTGCTTCTCAGGTTTAACGTGAAAAAATCGGCAGCTCTTCTCTGCCTGCCCGTGCTTATTCTTTACTCAATGATAGCCGGCTTCAATGCTCCTGTAGTTCGTTCCGTAATAATGAGCACAGTCGTTATTGCGGGAATCTGTATCGACAGAAAAAAAACAGCAAGTGAACTCCTCTTCTTTGCAGCCTTCCTCATTCTAACTTTTTCTCCTTTACAACTCTTTACAGTTTCTTTCCAGCTCTCTTTTTCAGCCGTCGCAGCAATCCTTTTTGTTCTCCCATCATTAAAAGAACTTTTGATCGGTCAGGCTGAAGATAGCACAAAGAAAACTGCGACCCATAAAATAATTACCTGGCTATTTGCTATACTGCTGGTTTCAGTGGTGGCAACCCTTGCAACCATCCCCTTATCTCTCTATTATTTTAACAGGGTTTCTCTTATCGGTCCAATCACCAATCT
>JAOZLO010000419.1 GCA_029934775.1 Desulfocapsaceae bacterium | reverse complement strand
CCCCAGAAAACAAAAGGGAGATCATCTTTGTCAAGTTTTGCAAGCATCCTGTCAAATCCTTCGCTGTCTCTTTTATCAAGCGGCAGCAACTGGCTGAGAAGCCGGGTTCCGTACAGGTATGCCTTCTCACTGATCGCAGCGATTCTCTGATCTGATTTACCACATTCCGATAGAGCTGTTGCGTAGGCGCTGTAGGATTGAGTGCCGGTGCGCAACAGATTTTGGTTTTCAGGTGAAGAGGCGATCATACTGTCAATCATCAGCAGGTAGGCGGGTGCCCCCTCACAGACAAGTTCCAGGTCTGTCTGCTGCCTGAGATTCCCGACCGCAGGTTCAACGAAGGTGGAGGCGAGAAAAGAAGAGCATGAGGAAAGCCCTGATACAATGCAGATGAGAACAGTAAATAACGAGGAATTGGCTGGCAGCGAGGGCATGAAAATCTCCAGATGGTAAAAACTATTTTGTGTCTATCCATAGATGAGAAATTTTGTTCTAAACAGAGGCACTCGATAAATTTAACCACAGGCATATAGTTGATATTTCGGAGTTTCGTGCCTCGCTTTCCGGATGATTAAATTTATAGAGTAACAAATGGTTAGGACAATAGAGCTATTTATGGATAGGCACTAGTTTACTACATTGATCGGTGTGCCATCAACAAATGCTGTAATATTTTCTACAGTGGTGTCCATCAATCGTTTCCTGGCTTCCAGAGTTCCCCATGCATTATGGGGCGTGATGATAATATTCTTTGCTTTCAGAAGCGGGTTATCAGGTTTTATAGGTTCTACTGCCACCACATCGAGGGCGGCACCTGCCAGGACACCGTTATTCAGAGCTTCTGCCAGGTCTGGGCCATTGATCAACTGCCCCCGTGAGTTATTTATCAGGTAGGCTGTTTTTTTCATCCTTGAGAGAACTGTTTTGTTGACCATTCCTTCATTTTCTCTGGTCAGGAAACAATGAAGAGAAACAGCATCTGCCTCCGTAAATATTTCGTCAATTTTCCTCCAGGAAAATTCATAATCAGGAGGTGACTCCTGGTAAATATCTGCTGCAATAACATTCATATCGAATGCTTTGGCAATCCGTCCGACTGCCTGGCCAATGCGGCCAAAACCGATAATGCCCATGGTCTTTCCCGCGAGTTCCACAAGGGGAGTATCCCAGAAACACCAGTGTTCTGACCTGGCCCAACGTCCCTTTTTAATCACCTCGCCGGAGTGGTATCCAACCTGGTTACAAAGTTCCAGCAGGAGGGCAAAAGTGTTTTGGGCAACGGTTGGTGTGCCATAGACCGGGACATGGGAAACGGGGATGTCCCGGCTGCGTGCAGCTGTGCCATCGACGATGTTGTGCCCGGTTGCCAGCACACTGATAAATTTAAGATTAGGAAGTTTATTCATCATCTCTTCCGTGATGTTGGTTTTATTAGTCAGAAGAATATCGGCACCCCGGGCTCGTTCAACCACCTCGCTGTCTGCAGTTTTGTCATACGTTACAAAATCTCCAAAAGATTCCACCCCACTCCATGAGTTATCGCCGGGATTCAGGCAGTAGCCATCAAGAACAACAATTTTCATATCCATCTCCCTGATTTAATTTTTTAGTCGCGACACGTTATTATGATCTTACTATAACTCTCATAGGAAACACTACCACTACTTACTGTTTAAAAGCTTTGAAATGGTTGTCATTTCATTATAATATTGCAAATAACGAACGAAAATATAAGGTATGAAAAAATTACAAACTTGTTCGAATCCAAACCACACCATTATGAAATTCAACAAACTGTTAGAAAAATACCCTCTCATATTGTCTGAGTGTGCTGTTTCCGAAAGGCTGCGCAGGCGACCTGATATTCAGCTTCATCCGGTGCTTTTCAATACGCCCCTTATTTACGAGACAAACGGCAGGAAAAGACTGGCAGAGATTTACTACAGCTACCTCGAAGTTGCTAAGAAAGCAGAACTTCCAATTCTCTTGAGTGCTCCGACATGGAGGGTTAACAAAGAGCGCATTAATGAAGCTTCTGCTCCAGCCTCCATCAATCGGGATGCGGTTACTTTCATGAAGGAGTTTAAGGCCCGCTATATTAGTGATAAGTCAGAGATTATTGTGGGAGCACTGCTCGCGCCCAAAAATGATTGCTACTCACCCGAAGCTGCGTTGGGTAGGCGACAGGCGGCAGAGTCCCATGGCTGGCAGATAGATGAACTGGTGGAAGCGGATCCTGATGTGATAATCGCACAGACCATGCCGGCTATCAGTGAAGCCCTCGGTATGGCGGATAGACTTGCCGCCTCCGGTAAGCCTTATATCATCAGCTTTGTCATCAACAGATTAGGTAAAGTTCTCGACGGCACTTCCCTGGCGGAGGCAATAGATAAAGTTGACCAGACAGCGGTATCGCCTCCAACCGGGTATATGGTCAACTGTGTGTATCCGACATTCCTGAATGCAGAGAATCAGTCACCCGATTTTTTTAAACGCCTCATTGGTATTCAGGCGAATGCATCTTCCAAAGATCACGATCAGCTCGATGGTTCTGAGCAGCTTCAGCAGGATCCGCTCCCCGACTGGGGTAAGAATATGCTGCGGCTTCATAAAGATTTTGGAGTTAAAATTTTGGGCGGATGTTGTGGTACCGACCATACGTATTTGCAGTACCTGGTAAAATCACTTTGAGAGATATATCCATCCAAATAGAGTCGTTCACCTATGGGAATAGGTTTAAGTTGTGGTAAAGTTTGTTTAGTCGTGTGTTTTCTCCGTCTTTATGGAGGAGATTGCCAAGAGTATGGTTGACAAGTATGTGCAGATTATGCACATACTTGACTTTCAGCCAGTTCACCCTGATCAAATGTTATGAGGTATCCTGGGATTTCTACTTTCTGCCTTGCATACGTTTTCGTCCTTCCAGCAATGTTAAGTAGTTCTCTGTTCTCATGATATCATTTTTCGTTTTAATCTCCAGCTTTTCCCTGGCATCACCTGCTATCTTTCCGCCTTTACGGGCTGCGACTTTGTTTTCAGGAAAATCCTTGGCAAGCAGCGTTTGAAAGGTTCGGCTTTTGGGGTGGGGGCAATTTGCCCCCACCCTTTCGCTAATTCGGTGTCACTGCGTTTCATGTCCTTGATATAGCCCGATGGATTCACTGAATCAGTCAAAGCTGAGACCACATCGACAATAATGGCAAACCACCACTCATCATTATGCAAGGTGCGCCGAATTTCTCACTTTTGACTATTGCAAGCTTTGTTTCCATAACTACCTGCCCCCGTGAAGGGGCGACAATTGCAGAGAGAACAGAAATCTATACTCTTTTAGTTTCAATCCACGCCCCCGTGAAGGGGCGACGATAAACACAACCAAGATAATGTATATAGGTGTGTTTCAATCCACGCCCCCGTGAAGGGGCGACCGTAAAGATTCGTTCAAGATTGCCAC
>JAOZLO010000418.1 GCA_029934775.1 Desulfocapsaceae bacterium | reverse complement strand
CACCCCGACCTGCCTCATCTCAACACGAGTCCGTAACTCCTGAACAAGATCCTTGACCAGTGCCCTGAAATCAACCCTGTTCTCAGCAGTAAAATAAAAAATCATCTTACTGCCATTAAAAAAACGCTCTACCTTGACGAGTTGCATACTCAACTGGTGAGTTTGAATAAGGGAACGACAGAGAGAAACAGCTCGTTCTTCATAGGAAACAAGACTCTTGAATTTGTCATGCTCCTCGCCACTGGCCTGTCGACTGATCTCAAAAGTTGCTCGACATCCATCTCCCCGAAAACCATGCATAGGCGCATTTTTAGCTATCCTGGCAGGTTCCGGTCCATGGTCTGTTTTCACCATCACCGCTATCCCGGAAACCAGGCTGGAATCGGTCGAAGAGGCAGTGGAAAGCTGTCCTCCTTTCCGAAACTGTATTCGATAGAATGTAATTCTATCTTCTGGCTTCGCTCCAGCTGTACTGCCTTTTTTATTTATTTTTGACATATTATGAGAACCTCAAAGTACTCTGCCATACCTGATCACTGTAACCTAAACAGCAACACTTCACACACAAGCAGTCGATTACAATTTCGTGCAAGACCCTTTTCTGCAAATTCAACGGCCTGGAGTTGAGTAAATAACTGTTCAGAACTCCATTTTCTCAATTTTCGGGGTTCTTCTTTTAAAAACTCTATCATCATCCCACCAGGAGAAGAGGGACGATGAGGAGCAACAAGAAGATCCCAAAGCCATATTTTTATAAAAATCAGCAGATGATCCAGATGCTCCTTCAGCCCAGCCATCTTTTCCGCAAGTTTCAAAACAACACCAATATCCGCATCAGATCCACCCTCTTCTACCGATAAAACTGTAACAATCTCTTTCCATAACTCAACTATCCCTGTATTTTCCAACAGAAGTGCCTTGCCTGGACTCCCACCGGAAAGGTGAGCAAAAAGTTGAGCATCAGCAGGATTTATACCGTGCTGCTCCAGGATAGTTACAATATCATCGCCTTGCAGACCCGAGAAAGGAACCACCTGACATCTTGAAGTCAAGGTTGCAAGTATTTGCCGGGAAGAATCTGCCGTCAATATCAAAAGATTGTTTTCTGGAGGTTCTTCGAGTGTTTTCAGGAGACTGTTGGCAGCTTCCGGCCTCATGGCGTGTACATCCTCAAGAATCACAACCCGCATTACAGATTCATATGGAGGATATGAAAGATCTTTGCATAATTTTCGGACCTGACCTATTTTAATCCCTCCCTTCTCGGAACTGATAACCATGAAATCCGGGTGATTGCCGGAGTAAATTTTCATGCAGGATGGACAGACACCACATGCCGTAACTGTTGAATGATCGCGACAGTTAATTGCGGCAGCAAGACCTCGACCAAACAGTTTCCTGCCAACACCCTCAGGACCTCTGAAAATATAGGCATGGGGAACTCGACCGGTGGCCAGTGAACGCCGCAGCATTCGTTTAGCCTTCTCCTGCCCGAAGAGTCGGGTAAAACAAAGTGGAGGATGGTCAGCCATTAGTAAATCGATACCTGAGTTACAATTGTTTTCCTGTCTATCAGGAAATTACGGGCACCCCACAAGGGAGGCACAGGGTTCCAGGAGGAGTAAGGTACTAAAAAAGAGAGGGCTGTCGACGTGAAAGAGCCGGTTCCTCCTGGTCCATCAATGATGATTTTTCCTCAAAACCTCCAAGATAAAGATATCTCTCAAGAGTCCGCTGATAATCTGTCCAACTCATCTCTTCACTGTTCATTTTTCTGCGAAGCTGTTCAGTCAAGTTCATTTTTGCATCAAGATCATCGACAAAACTCAACACAAAAGCCTCCACTGTCATAGGCACTGTGGGCGAGCCGAATTCCTGTCGTCCATGATGGCTCAAAACAAGATGCTGCAGCTGCTCCAGAAGTTCTCTCGGGAAATCCTCTATCTGTCCGGCCACCCCACTTATCATTTCACTGCCGATAACAAGATGTCCTTTCAACCTTCCCGCAACAGTATACTCAACAACTCCATCTTTAGTACTGAGTTCACTAAGCTTTCCTATATCATGTAATAACGCCCCTGACAGCAACAGAGAGTGATCAACTCCTTCATAATGTTCTGCCATAAAATGACAGAGCTGAGCTACTGAAAGTGAATGTTCCAGCAAACCACCGATGTAAGCATGATGTATCCCTTTTGCTGCCGGAGCTTCCTGAAATTTCAACCACCAGTCACTTTTATTAAAAAAATAATTGAGCAGTTTTTTGAGGTAAGGATTTTTGATGGTCCGAAGAAGAGCCTGGAGTTCATCAGCCATTTCCTTTCGATTTTTGGGAGATACCGGAAAATAATCTCCACGTTCCACCATCGATTTCGGGACGGATAGAACCGAGTCAATCTTCAGCTGCAAACTGTCCCTGTAAGACTGCACCAATCCTGCCACTCTCACAATTTCACCGGGTTTACAGAATTTCTGGATTTCCAGAGCATTATTCCATATCGGCCCGCTCACCTCGCCGCTGCGATCCATTATAACAAGAATGAGATATGGTTTGCCCGCCTTCGTCTCAGAAAGTCGTGCTGATTTCACCAGGAACAGTTCATTTACCCGTTCCCCCTGCCTTAACTGGTCAACAAAGATACTTTTCTCCATATATTACCCCGTCACCATGCCGTGTTCATGATCCTGTAAACGAAATCTCTTTTCTAGCATTTTACAAAAGTAAAAGCACTCTTATTGAAGGTCCCCTGAATAATTATCCTACGGCAGCAACACTGGCTTCAGTCAACCTGTCGACAAGATAATGAGCTAAACCCTCGTCATCTTCCAGCATATCAAAGCAATAACCGTCACTGCCGGCCAAACCGCCGGGGATAATCTGTCCACGCCCATCGGGATCTGAGATCATATCCCCATAAAAGCATAGAGATAACCATCTTTCAGTCGGATCATCATCAATCACATCAATAATTGCAAAGAGATCCCTGTCTTTCTGATTTCTCTGTTTGGGTCTCATGGAATAGCTTACTCCCGGACGGGAAACAAACTGTAATTCAACGTTTTTCATTGCCTTTACAGTGTTAAAAAAAAATTGAAACCATTTTTTCATCGGCTGTTCCTCTCCAGCCTCCCACTCTTGAAGAAAACTATCAATTTCAGTCTCAGCAGTTTTTCTTCCTGTCATGTCAGTCCTCCTTCCTTTTTATGTAACCACTCATGGGGTAAGCATCCGAACTTCGCTAACCTCTGTACTTGTAACTGTTTACAGGATGCAGTATATTTTCGCAGGCAGGCTGGTGCCGCCCAAGCCATACGTAAGCCGGCGTGACCGCAGAAAGATGCGGTGCCCTGTGAGCAGTTACCTTTTTATTTTTGTTACTATATAGTATTTTACAACAGTGTCCAGTTCGGTTTTTACACTCTTCTCTTCTTCCCATTAAATAAAACCAATGCTCC
>JAOZLO010000417.1 GCA_029934775.1 Desulfocapsaceae bacterium | reverse complement strand
AAGCCGTTGTGAACCCGGAAGTCGTCGAGCATGATGTCGACGTACTTATCGTCGGTGGCGGAATGGCCGCATGCGGAACCGCTTTTGAAATCAAGAAGTGGGCTCCGGAAGATTTGAAAATTGTACTTGTTGATAAGGCTTCACTGGAACGATCCGGTGCTGTTGCGCAGGGTCTCTCTGCTATCAACACGTATATCGGTGAAAACCCGATTGAAGATTATGTAAAAATGGTACGTAATGATCTCATGGGCGTTGTCCGTGAAGATCTTATCTATGATTGTGGTCGTCACGTTGATGAGTCAGTTAAGTTGTTTGAAGAGTGGGGACTGCCGATCTGGAAGAAAGATGCCGATGGTGAGAACCTTGATGGTGCAAAGCCTGCTAAAACCCTGCGTGAAGGGGGAACTCCGGTACGTACTGGTAAGTGGCAGATCATGATCAATGGTGAATCCTATAAATGTATCGTTGCTGAGCCGGCACAGACTGCTCTTGGCGCTGACAATGTTATTGAACGTGTTTTTATTGTTAAGCTCCTGCTTGACAAAAATAAGCCTAATCAGATTGCCGGTGCTGCAGGTTTTTCTACTCGCGATAACACAGTACATATCTTTCGTTGTAAGACCGCTATGGTTGCCTGTGGTGGTGCAGTAAATATTTTCCGTCCTCGTTCTACTGGTGAAGGCAAGGGACGTGCATGGTATCCGGTATGGAATGCAGGCTCCACCTACACCATGTGTGCTCAGGTTGGTGCAACATTGACTATGATGGAAAATCGTTTCACCCCGGCCCGTTTTAAAGATGGCTACGGACCTGTTGGTGCCTGGTTCCTCCTGTTCAAGGCTAAAGTTACTAACGGTCTTGGTGAGTATTTTGCGATGGGTGATGCTGCTAAGGAAGAATTGGCAAAATATATGCCTTATGGAGGATCGCCGGTTACTCCGACATGTCTGCGTAATCACTTGATGATCAAAGAGTTGAAAGCCGGTCGTGGCCCTCTTTATATGGCTACCGACGTTGCTCTGAATGCATTTATAGACGAGCGTCGTGAAGCAGGTATGGATGAGAAGAAACTGAAGAAGTTCTGGAAACATCTTGAGTCTGAAGCTTGGGAAGATTTTCTCGATATGTCTGTAGGCCAGGCAGGCCTCTGGGCCGGTGCGAACGTGGAGCCGGAAAAAGTTGGCTCTGAGCTCATGCCTACCGAACCTTATATGCTCGGTTCTCATTCAGGTTGTTGTGGAATCTGGTGTTCCGGCCCTGAAGAGGATTGGGTACCCGATGTTCAGAATGACTCCCGTGCACATAAGTATAAATGGGGCTACAACCGTATGACTACGGTTGACGGTCTCTTTACTGCAGGTGATGGCGTTGGGGCTTCCGGTCATAAGTTTTCTTCCGGTTCACACGCTGAAGGTCGTATCTGTGCCAAGCAGATGGTTAAATTTTGTCGTGACAACGCTGATTTTAAACCTGAGCTTAGGCAGACTCCCCAGGAACTCGCGGATGAGATTTACGCACCTGTAAAACTTTACCAGGAACACGTAGGTGCTTCTTCTGCAGCGGATGTGAATCCAAATTACTGCAAGCCTGCCGGGTTGATGATGCGTCTGATGAAGGCTACCGATGAATATGGCGGCGGTGTCGCTACCTACTATATGACTTCAGGTAAGCTTTTGAATATGTGCCTTGATCTTCTCCAGCTCCTTCGTGAGGATGCTGCAAAGATGGGTGCTGGCGATCTTCATGAGCTGCTCCGCTGCTGGGAGAATTATCATCGTATCTGGTGTGTCGAGACCCATATTCGCCACATCGAGTTCCGTCAAGAGTCCCGTTATCCAGGATTCTACTATCGGTCCGATTTTCCAAATATCGATGATGAAAACTGGAAGTGTTTCGTTAACTCCACTTTTGACCCTGAGACTCAGGAATGGAAGTGTGAGAAGGTCGAAGTTGTTAACATTATAGAGACAGAACCTTGGCTTTAATCTCAGGGAATGTTGTTAACATGATGTAAGACTGATCTCCAGGAGTCTGTTAGACTCCTGGAGATTTTTTAGTATGTACGGTTATTTTAGCTTATGTTGGTCAGAGGTCGGAAACGCCTTGATCAATATAAGCTAAAATAGTTTTCACTGACGCACATATTGTGTATGGTCTATTGGATTAAATTGTTGATAACCTCTTTCCGACTGTGAGTTATGGCGTAGGCTGGGGGAGTCGATAGTACAATATTCTAAGAGTAACTATGGAGGAAAGGTATGACTGACGGGCATGGCACTTCTGGTGCAGTATTGGTCGTAGGCGGGGGTATCAGTGGTTTGACTGCTGCTCTGGAAGCCGCTGAAGTCGGGAATGATGTTTTTCTAGTTGAGAAAGCGGCGTATTTTGGTGGGAGAGTTGCACAGTTAAATGAGTATTTTCCCAAATTATGTCCACCAAGCTGCGGACTCGAGATAAATTTCCGTCGTATCAAGGATAACCGCAGGATCAGGACATATACCATGACAACAGTTAAATCTGTTTCAGGTGATCCAGGCAATTATGAAGTAACACTCGAAAAAGCACCACGTTTTGTGAACAGTAACTGTACAGCATGCGGTGACTGCAGTGTTGCATGTCCTGATGAGATTGATAATGAGTTTAATCTCGGTATGGATAAATGTAAAGCTGCATATCTCCCTCACGAAATGGCTTTTCCAAGGCGGTATGTAATTAATAAGGATGGTTTGAGTTCTGCTGGTGCTGAAGCTGTAAAGGCTTCATGTAAGTATAATGCCGTTGATCTTGAGATGCAGGCTGAGACCATAACTGTAAACGTTGCATCAATTGTCTGGTCCACAGGTTGGGCACCATATGAGCCAACTAAGATGGAAAATCTTAAGTTCGCTGATTCGGACGCGATTATCACAAACATGATGATGGAGCGTATGGCTGCACCAAATGGACCAACAAATGGCTCAATAGTAAGGCCGGGAGATGGTAAGGAAATTGGATCTATTGCTTTTGTGCAGTGTGCCGGCTCGAGAGATGAAAATCACCTGGAATACTGTTCCCATGTTTGCTGTATGGCGACTTTTAAGCAAATGAGCTATGTGCGTAAACAGTATCCTGATGCTCAGATCTATGTTTTTTATATCGATCTCCGAACTCCAGGTAAATATGAAAAATTCAGGGAAGTTAGAATGGCTGATGAAAAGGCAACTTTTATCAAAGGAAAGGTTGCTGATATTGTGGTCGAATCCGATGGTGGTGTGACTGTCATAGCAGAAAATGCCTTAACGGCAGAAAAAATTTCACAAAAAGTGGACATGGCAGTTTTAGCAACCGGTATGCAGCCGTCTCTTGATATACAGGGTGCCCCTGTAGCTCTAGATATGGATAGCAATGGTTTTGTTATTTCAAATTTTGAAACAGCAATGATAGCAGCCGGCTGTGCCAAGAAGGCCGCGGATGTTGTTACTAC
>JAOZLO010000057.1 GCA_029934775.1 Desulfocapsaceae bacterium | reverse complement strand
ACAAGGTGGTTAACAGCCACCCGCTCTACCAACTGAGCTACCGAGGATTGGTATCTTTTATCCCCGCTGTTTTTTGGATGGGGGAAAATTATTGTAGGCCGAGAATATAAACCGCAGAGAAACAGGTGTCAACTGATTTTTCTGCATCTCTCTTTTTTATGCCGGGGAACAAATCTACACCCATTATTCATGCTGGCTGGTTCATCTTTTTACTTGCTGCCCACCGGAAAATTTTTAAGGATTTCATCCACAGAAAGGTTTATGTATTGAGTTATTTCAGCCTCATTCATACCTTTTACCAGCCGTCTTGCACCAGTCCCCCTCCAGAGGATCATATGCTCCTGCGGATCTAGAATATCGATAACAATAGTACCTTCCTCATACGATGTCACAGGAGCCACTTCTCTACTCCTGGCAGCCATGCTTCCAGACAGGGTACCGTATCCATAACCGGAGTAAAAATGCTGAATGGATTCCACCTTGACCTTGCTTTCAATCGCCCCCAGCCAATGTACAAGAAAATCTGAATCCTCATCCTTAACAAATCCTTTTTCCAGAAGATTTTTCTCCATTGCAGCGCGGACAAGAACAGCCAGTTCCGGGTTGTTTACCCTTGCATCACGTCCGGGTGCTACCGTGGTATCCAACCAGTCAAAAGTTTTCATAGAGGAAAAGTCCACGGCCGAATTGACATCAGTCTGCACCTTGACAGGAGAACATGCTGCTGCCAGCCAGACAACAAGAAAATAAACGGTATATACCCTCATCACAGTACCTCAATATTTATTTTGGAATTCCCTTATATCGGCCATAATCTGTGGAAATTCAGGATTTTCTTTCTCAAGAGGAGGTTCACCAAAGCGAGCACCGATTGCATAAATTGGGTCTTTCAAAACAACAGAGGCATGCTCAACTTTGAGACTTTCTCGCACAATATATTGCACAAAACGATCTCTCTCAGTTATTTTTCTTACCCTGTCTATGGCTCTGAGAGAAATGACATCATCACACTCCGATGATACCGAAAAGATACGATTTACAAGGTGTTTATTCAATTTGAAAGAACGAAGAAGTCTATTAATTTCCCTGATTAACCAGGCGAGCTCTCTGGCGCCCCTGAAGTTGGCATAATCATACCGGTAGGGATTCAGCCCGACAAGCGGTCTCTTCTGTCCACCCATCAAAGCCGCAAAAGGTGTACGCAGAAGAAACTCCTTCACACGTCCTCCTATACCCAGCCACCCTGCCGGGAGGCCAAAAGCCGCGGAAAAAAGATACACGTTTCCAGTAACGGCAGGATGAACAGCAGCCATATAAAAACTCAGTGCACCTCCCGTGGACAAACCACCAATAGAAAGTAAATTCTCAGGTGTCGAAGCTGTATCAAGGGCAAATTCAACGTTTTCTTTCCACGCCTGCAGAGAAACCCCTTTCATCCCTTTGGGATCTTTTAAGCCATGACCTTTAAGCAGAGGCAGATATACATCATAACCAAGCTTAAAATGAAAATACTCACCGATTGCACATAGAAAATGGGGTGAATCACTCAAACCATGAATCAAAACAATCGCTTTTTTCGCCCGCGGCGCATGTTCCATTTTCCTGGGATGGCAGCCTTTCCTGACAACCTGGTCAGAAAAACAGGGAAATTCAGCGTAATACTCATGCCATATTGTTTTATCTTTCCTGGTTGTAAACAGTTTTTTGGTCATATCATTTCAAGAAAAGTAGCAATCTTCCTGTGAACCATATGTGCTTTTTTGCCATCCACAAGTACATGTCTGTTAAAGCTCAACAAACAATATTCTTTCTGATCACTCTCTATTTTTTCATAGATCTTTCTCGCTCCCGTCGGATTAACAACAGGATTCCTGTCAGCCTGAATGATCAGGGCAGGCTGCTTTATTTTACTGTACTGTTTTTCTATGGAATCAAGGAATTCTCCAATCTGATGAACCCCTGCAACTGGATTTTTCAAATAATTAACATGGGAATTTCCATGAGAAAATTCCATAAACTCTTGCTCCTCTTCCCCTTTCATCCTGTTCAACATCCTGTTCCACACGTCTACAGCCGGCATAAAGTTGACAGAATAATCCCGTAATGTGAGTGGCGGGCAAACAGCAAAGACGCCTTCTACCTTCGAAAATCCTGCAGCCATATTAAGGGCCAGACTACCACCAACAGCAACTCCTCCTACAGCAACACGGTCACAGAGAGTACTCATCAAAGCAAATCCAGTCTCAACACTCTCCACCCACTCCTGATATTTAATACTGGAAAGATCTTCTGCACTGGTACCATGCCCGGGCAAGCGAGGTGCATAAACCCAGAAACCTTTCCGCCTCAGGTAATTTGCCAGAAGCCTCACTTCTTCAGGCACTGCCAGATAGCTGTGAACCAGAACCACCCCTTTTTTTCGACGAAAGGCAGGCAACAAAAATGGTCTCCCCAGGCAGGAGGAACCTTTTTCAAGCGGCACCCCGGACTGACGACATACACGTTCATATTTTGTCTGCTCTTTTTTAACAAGATACCGGGCAAGAAGCAGCTTTAAAAGAAATGCGGGTTGCCAGGAAAGCGATTTCAAGAGTTTCTGCAACCGCATCAATGGTTCCACTTCGTTGGCCATTATCTCGATTGGGTTATCAATCCTCCCCTTATGGAAGCTTAAAGGAAGAGACAGCTTAGAGCGGTCTTTTATAAGGCAGTTACCAACTTTTCGCACTACGCCCTTTTCTATGGCAAGCCTTAAAAAATTATCATACTTTTTAAACCGATCATCTGTGAGCAGATGTACCTGACTGTCCTGCAACGATCTATGCAGAAAAATTCCACCACCACTGAAATCCCGATCACTTTCACTTATCAGGGAAGCAGCGTAAAAAACTCTTCTCCTGAAATCTTCTTCTTTTATGCAGTTAAAAGGGTATTTTTTTAAAAAAGAGGCGTATAAATGTTCATGGTTTATAGTAGTCAACGCGTAAATATCATGCATATACCGCTGCATTACCTTATGCGCTGTGCTCCGCATCTTCCCTCTCAGTTCATCGGGAAGATCATATCCTTGAATTCCATCCCCTTGCATATCTTTCTGCAGCCACTTCGGATCAAGAAAATCATCAATCTTTATCGGTTTACCAAACCGGATATCCAGATCAACACCGGACAGCAGCATTGTCCCTTCGGTCATGATTTCCTCAATCATCCTCTCCGAAATATCCTTCACCAGCTTCGAGGCAAGACTGGAAGCGATGTTCTCCATGGCCCGAATGGGATAGTATGTAAGATTTACAGGAACAATCGTTGTCGATTGTTCCTGTATGGCAGAAAGATCCTCAATCTCCAGGCTTTTCAGAACCGACTTGATCCTGGCCGACGAAGACTCTGCAAGTTCAAAAATATGTTTGCGATACAGCTCTGCCCTTAAAGCTAAAGCAGCGGCTCCTGTACGGGGCTCATGCATACCGCCGGGATGAGCGATCATGAACTTCCCACCGGCCATGATCTTTTTAGTTTTCACCATGCTGCCTTCAGGGAAAATAATCCAGTTCGCCTCCCCGGTCAGCAGACTTCCCACGATCAGTTCATCCCTTTTGGGATCGTCAGTCGAGATAACACCAACGAGATCAAAGAACTTCTCCAATCCACCTTTAAAAAGGCCGGCATCAGCAAGGGACCATACCGGCGTCTCTGTCAAACCATGGATATACGAAGGAAGTAAAAGTGTCTCGATGCGAGTAAAGTGGTTAATCACAAAAATCGTCGGCCCGGCAGGAATATTCTCTTCACCATGGATTACGATATCAGCCTTGGACAGGCGGGAAAGAGCTTTAATCGCAAAGCCGGTGGTAAGATATGCAGATCGATTCATAGTGAGCCTGAGTACGACTTCTGTCAGCCTTTAATATCGTTCCCCAACAGAAGGAGAAGTAAAGCCATTCGGATATAGATACCGTTCTCTGCCTGTTCAAAATATTGTGCTCTGGGGTCATTATCCACCTCTCTTGGTATCTCATCGACACGTGGCAGAGGGTGCATGATGATACTCTTTTCTTTCATTAATTTAACCTTTTCCATCTCAAGGATATATTTTCCCGAGGCACGTTTATAATCTTCCAGATCATGAAAGCGTTCTTTCTGGATGCGGGTCATATACACACAATCTACCAGTGGCAACACCTTTTCAAGAGAATTTTCTTCCTCCCAGGTAACACCGTTCGTAGTGAGATAATTTTTCAGGTCATCATCCATTTTGCATACTGGTGGCGAGACAAAATAAATTGTAATGTTATTATATTTTGTCAGCAGATAGGAAAGGGATCTCACCGTACGTCCATATTTCAAATCTCCAACCATGGCTATTGATAATCCATCAATGGTTGGAAAACAGTCTCTGATTGTGTACAGATCAAGCAATGCTTGGGTCGGATGCTGACCCGAGCCGTCACCAGCATTTATAACCGGGACCGTAGAAGCTTCTGCAGCACTTTTTGCGCTGCCTGGTTCGTTATGCCGCATGACAATTAAATCAGCATACCCGCACATAACACGTGTTGAATCATAAAGAGTTTCTCCTTTTGCAGCACTTGAAAACTCTTTTGCATTTTCAGTTGTTAGAATTGAGCCACCGAGCCTGGCCATGGCACTTTCAAATGAAAAACGGGTACGTGTTGATGGTTCATAAAAAAGGGAAGCCATAATTTTATCTTTCAGAGCCTGGGAATAACGCCGCGGTTCCGCTGAAAGATCTTTTTTCATCTCATCTGCGACATTGAAAACTCTATCCAGCAGATCTGAATCAAATTGCTGAGATTCATAAACATGATTTAAATTAAACTTTTCCACCTTGCTCTCCTTACATTATTTCAGTCACTTAGACTGCAGGTTGCCCAAAACTCCATTTTCTCTTTGCCGTCATTCTCAGATTGACAGACATTAACTGCTAACACCCCACAAGGGGCTATAAGTACCTTGGTGATATATGTAACCACATGATTTCAAAATAGTCTCCTCGGTTCGAAGTCGGAGTTTATGCCCTGGCTTCATAAGGGTGCTTATCTCTTGCTTTTTTTGACAGGGTTACAGTGGTGAGGTACTAAAACCATAGAATCCAGGAAAGAGTACTATAGATATGAGTACAAAAACCTGAATTAAAATAAATGGTATTACACCTTTGTAGATATCCACTGTCCGCACCTCAGGCGGAGAAACACCTTTTAAATAAAAGAGTGAGAAGCCAAAGGGTGGAGTTAGAAATGAGGTCTGGAGGTTCATCGCAATAAGAATGGCAAACCAGAGTGGATCAATTCCTATCATAGCCGAGATTGGTAAAAGAATGGGAACTACAATATAGGAAATCTCAATAAAATCTATAAAAAACCCCAGGGCCAGGATAGTAAGCATGGAGATAACCAAAAAACCCCACTTCTCCCCCGGCAGTGTAGTCAAAAATTCCTCAACAATGTAATCAGCACCACTGTACACAAAGACCATAGAAAAAGCAGTAGCACCAATAAGGATGGCAAAAACCATGGCAGTTATCCGCACGGTCTCCTGAAGTGACTCCTCCACCGTCCTCCAACTAAGTTCCCGGTACATTGCTGCAAGAACGAGTGCACCAACAGCACCGACTGAAGCTGATTCTGTTGGTGTAGCAATGCCCATAAAAATCGAACCAAGTACCATAATAATCAGGGTCAGGGGCGGAATGATCGCCAGCAACGCCTTTCCAATTTTTGCCTTTTTTTGCATTTCTCCAGTATCAGGAATAGCTGGAGCCACGTCTTTATCAATCAAAGCAATAAAAAGAATATAAATAACATACATTCCGACGAGGACTAAGCCCGGCATCAAGGCAACCTTGAAGAGATCCCCGACGGGCAGCTGAAAAACATCACCTAAAATAATAAGCACAATGGAAGGAGGAATGATCTGTCCAAGGGTGCCCGAAGCACAGATAGTCCCGGTGGCCAGTTTTTTCGAGTATCCGTATTTCAACATAACAGGTAGAGAAATTACCCCCATGGCAACAACTGATGCACCCACGACACCTGTCGAAGCCGCAAGGAGAGCACCTACCAGCACCGTACTGACCGCTACACCTCCGCGAACCCTGCCAAACAATGCGCCCATGGACTCGAGAAGTCGTTCAGCAAGTCCTGATTTCTGTAAAACGATACCCATAAAAATAAAAAGAGGCACCGCCATCAGAATGGTATTGGTCATAATTGAATAGAGCCGAAACGGCATCATGGAAAACATCAGGAAAAACTCTTCAGATACAGCAACTAAAGTTGCATCAGGAATCAACTCGATAAAGGCCGCAGCGATCCCAAAAAAAATTGCCACAGAACCAAAGGTAAAGGCCACAGGGAAGCCGATAACCAGCAGCAGCAGAGCTGCAAAAAACATAACTATCCCAATCATTTTGCACCTCTGTAAAGATTAATATTTTTAATAACAAACCCGATCGCACTGAAGATCAGAAATATCATTGCCGCGGGAATCATTGATTTAATTATCCATCGATGAGTCAGGCCTCCGGGATCTTCAGAAATTTCACCGACGCTATACGCATCAAGAACAAATTCAATTGAGCCGAAGGTTACGAGTAGAGCAAGAGGAAGGAGAAAGAGTAATGTGCCGACAATATTAACTATAGCCTTTTTTTTCACGCTGTATTTTTCATAGAGAAAATCGACCCGAACGTGCCCATCATCTTTCAATGCCACACCGACTCCATAGAGAATGACCATTGAAAAAAGATGCCATTCCAGTTCCTGCATTCCCACAGAGCTGTTATGAAAGAAATAACGCATAACAACATCAAAAAAGACGTTGAAGATCATGAACATCAACAACAGTGACGTTATTTTGCTTACATAACTAATCGCTGAATCAAAAAAACTTTCCAATTTAATCAACATTGGATTCCTCAAAAGTCAAAAAAAATGCCGTCTCTATTTACAAAATAGACGGCATTTTTGCTGCTTAATTACTCATCAGTAACTCTGGTTATCACTCATTCCCCACAAGTTCAGAAGTCTGCAGGTAATAATACTCAGACATCATGGTCCATTTTCTTGCCTTATCCATATACTCTTGTTGAGATTCATAAATAACTTTAAACTCTTCATTCTCAGCTGCATAAACCTCCATCACCTCATCAGTCGCCTTCTTCATCGCTTTCAGAACTTCAGGTGGAAAAGTTTTCACTTTAATATTCGGATAGTCAGCTTCCATTTGTGACCAGGCCTGTACGCTCATATCAAAATTCTCTGTAGTCATCTCTACACCGGCTGCTTTCATCGCAGTTTTCAGGATGACCTGGTATCCTGCAGGAAGTTTATCAAAAGCTCTCTTATTGACGAGAAACTGCAACTCGGACGCAGGCTCATGCCAGCCGGTATAGTAATATGGAGCGACTTTATGAAAACCCATTTTAATATCCATTCCAGGACCAACCCATTCAAGTGCGTCGATGGTACCTCTATCCAGTGAGGTGTAAAGCTCACCGGCCGGAATATTAGTCACATTAACTCCGAGTTTGGCAAAGACTTCTCCGGCAAGTCCCGGAATCCGCATCTTCAACCCCTTCAAATCTTCAAGAGAATTAATTTCCTTGCGAAACCAGCCTCCCATCTGCACACCCGTATTACCGCCGGGGAAAGCATACACATCAAATTTATCATAGAGTTTCTGCATCAAGGCCATACCACCGCCATAATACAACCAGCTGTTTTGCTCGGCGAGATTCATGCCAAAAGGAACAGTAGTAAAGAAAACAGAAGTGATATCTTTACCTTTCCAGTAATAGGATGCGCTGTGACCCATCTGATATTGTCCGCCTTTCACCATATCGATAATGCCAAGGGGTGCTTTATGCTTTTCTTTTCCCTCCACCCGGATGACAAAATTCCCATCAGTCATTTCACTGACCATTTGAGACATCTGAATTGCAGATGTTGCCAGCGGAGCAAGAGTACTGGGCCAGGTCATGGCAAGTTTCCATTTTATTTTCTTCTCGGCCATAACTGGCGTTGCAAGCATCATCAAAGCACCGCAAATAACAGCCATTTTTCCTAACAATTTCATTAAATCCTCCCTCTTATAATTATGAATAACAAACGATAGAGTTCCTCTTCCTTGAGGAAAGGTAAAACTAATACCAACTCCTCGTCATGTATATAACTCCTTCTATAAAAAGCACCAAAGACTTTTTATTGGTAGAGAAATTTTTCTTCTTTAATTTTTCCCCTTTTCTGCCTATTATAAAGGATTTCGTGTTCGATTTTGCTAAAATTCATCACGTATTTTGACGACCCATGGGATAAGGAACAGATATGACCCAGTCAGTAGAAATCTACGATACAACCCTGAGAGACGGAACCCAGGCAGAAAATTTTAATCTTTCAGTTGAGGACAAAGTCCGAATTACTGTAGCCCTTGATAAGCTTGGTGTCGACTATATTGAAGGTGGTTGGCCAGGATCAAATCCTTTATCAGTTGACTACTTCAACAGGATGCAGTCAATAAAACTGAAACATGCAAAGCTCACCGCATTCGGTTCTACCCGCCATTTCAAAAACAGTCCTGAAGAGGATCCCAACCTCCAGGCACTTCTGGCAGCAAAAACACCGGCCATAACTATCTTCGGAAAGAGCTGGGATATTCACGTCCACGATGCTCTACATATTGAGCTGGAAGATAATTTACAGATTATCAGAGATACGCTAACTTTTCTCCGTCCAAATGTTGATCATCTCTTCTATGATGCAGAACACTTCTTTGACGGCTTTAAAAATAACCGGGACTATGCACTCCTCACCCTCGAAAATGCCGTGGATGGAGGTGCCGAAACACTCATCCTCTGCGACACCAACGGCGGTACACTGCCCCACGAACTTCCCGAAATAATAAATACAGTAAAACAGCACATTTCAGATCTGGGCAAGACAGTCGAACTCGGTGTACACTTTCACAACGACTCCGAGTCCGCTGTGGCAAATTCACTGCTTACTGTCGCTGATAAAAAAATAAAACAGATCCAGGGGACCATTAATGGATTTGGCGAGAGATGCGGCAATGCCAACCTCACCTCTATCATTCCGGCCCTTGTTTTCAAAATGGGTCTTGAGTGTGAAGTAAGAAAGCATATAGACCGATTATACACCACTTCACGGTACATAAATGAACTCGCCAACCTGCCCCATAACCGTTACCAGCCATATGTGGGCCAGTCTGCCTTTGCACATAAAGGCGGTATTCACGTCAGTGCGGTAAAACAGAATCCGCTGACCTATGAACATATCCCCCCGGATAAAGTTGGAAACATTCGCCGCATACTCATTTCAGATCAGTCCGGCCGCTCCAACATCCTGCACAAGGCAAAGCAATGGAACCTCAAACTCTCGGCCGATGACCCGATCATTGCGACCATTATTGGAGAATTGAAAGCCCAGGAAAACCTCGGCTACCAGTATGAAGGAGCCGAAGCCAGCTTCGAACTACTCATGAGAAAAGCTCTAGGCCTCCAGCGAAACTATTTTAAATTCGAAAGCTTCAGGGTGATGAATCACAAATACCGGATGGATAAACCGCCCCTTACCGAGGCCACTATCAGACTTTATGTCGGCGGCAGTGAAGTGCATACCGCTTCAATGGGAGATGGCCCTGTGAATGCACTGGATTCAGCGATCCGTAAAGCGCTGACCCGTTTTTATCCCTGTCTGGAAAAAATGGAGCTTACCGACTATAAGGTACGGGTGCTCTCAGGAGAACGCGGTACCCAGGCACGGGTCAGGGTCCTTGTTGAAAGCAGAGACAGTCATTCCACCTGGGGCACTGTAGGGGTTTCCGTAAACATCATTGAAGCCAGCTGGCAGGCCCTTGTTGACAGCATCAATTATAAATTAATGCAGGCGGAAAAAACGGAATAACGGGCCAGGAGCTTGGCCGAACTGCAACAGGGATACCCTCGTTATGAACGATAAAAAACAACCCTCAGAAGTAAATCCTCCTGCCGCTATTGTCTCGTCCGAACATCTCACATCTCCTGACAGCTGGCCGTTGAGCGAATTCGAGTATGGTATGATCATTGCCCATAACGGATTTTCCAGGTGGATGATACGATGTATGCATGCTGCAGGATACTCCGACTTCAGTCCTCTCGACGTTCTTGTTCTGCACAATGTCAATCACAGAGATCGAAAAAAAAGACTGGTTGACATTTGCTTTGTACTTCACATAGAAGATCAGCATACTGTCAATTATTCCCTGAAAAAAATGGCCAAAGCAAACCTTGTCGCCCGGGAAAAACATGGCAAGGAAATTTTCTATTTTACCACTGATGATGGAAAGAAGGTTTGTGCCAGGTATCGAGAAATTAGGGAACAATGCCTTACCTCGGCCTACCGTACTCTGAACCAGGAAGGTTCAGAGATCAGTCAGGCAGCAGCACTCCTTCGACTCATGTCCGGCCTGTATGACCAAGCTTCACGGGCAGCATCATCCTTGTAAATGCAACTGAACCCACCCTTCCATCATGACAACGGTCAATACATTCCGACACCATTAACAGAACCTCCCCGAGGAAGCATATTGGTAATATAAATCGCGGCACGACCGGGAAGAGGGCACTTTGTTTCACAAAGTGTGCAGTTAAACTCACAGTAACCGGTCCGGGCAACCAGCCGGGGGGAAAAAATCCCCTCAATTCCCGATTGCAAAAACGAAGGCTGCAGGGCGTTGCCGATACAGATCTGGATACATTCAACGCAGCGCACACAACGCTGCAGGAAGTCCTTTTCAGGCAGAGCTCCAGGAGGCCGGATCAACTCCGGATTCTGCCTGGCATTTATTGTACGTACGCCGAGGGCCGACGGCAACAGGACTCCAGCAGAAATGTAGCCAGTCGGGGAAACAAGGTAGGCCTGTCTTTATGTCTCGGTAGTAAAACAGGGTACAGCAGATCTAAAAGGCTGCCCATAGGGCAGAACCAGCCTCAAAAAGCCCTGCCGAATATAAGCGTAAACACAAGGGTAAAGAGAGCCGGAAGCATCAGAGCAATTACGGTCCGAACTCCCAACATGGCACAAAAAGCCAGCAGCGGATCGATGCGA
>JAOZLO010000056.1:10824-11169 GCA_029934775.1 Desulfocapsaceae bacterium | reverse complement strand
AGAGAGCATAAAGAGGACATAGAGGACCTTTGTTATGCTTTTTTAAAAGAGTTTTCCACTTCCAGAAAAAGATCTTTTACGCTGGCAAACAATACCATTAACTGCCTGAGATTGTATAACTATCCTGGAAATGTCCGGGAACTGCGAAACTTGATGGAAAGGGCCTCGGTTTTATGCAGTGGTCCTGAAGTAACTCCTGCGGACCTACCCACTGAACTCTGTCAAAAGGGCCCTGACGAAGAAGTGGGCTTTAATCTGTCTGCGAATATGGCTATAGCCGAATTGGGCTTTCTCAAACAGGCCCTTAATCAATGCAATGGTAACAGGACCAAAACCGCGGCTCTG
>JAOZLO010000056.1:0-10814 GCA_029934775.1 Desulfocapsaceae bacterium | reverse complement strand
ATCTTTGGGAAAAGCTGAAATCTCACGGGAGATGAGGTGTGTGTTAAGAAGTGGTCTTCAGCTCAAGGGCGGCGTCCATCTCTTCAATTTTTCCCTGGGCAGTTTCCCATTTATCATACCAGCGCTCCAGATGCCGCTTGCATCTATCGTACTCTTTGCCGGCCTCGGTCCAGCCATTTTCATCGGAGTAAAGGTCGGGGTCAGCCATGCGGCGTTCAAGGTCCTCTTTCTGCCTCTCCAGTAATTCTACCTGCTTTTCGGCTTCCCTGACTTTTTTCAGCCACGGTCCGACAATCCTGCTTCGTTCCTGCCTTCTACCAGCCTCCAGCCTTTTCCGTTCCTTCCTCCCATCTTTTGATTCCGGTGTATTGGTCTTTTCAGCTCCAACAACTGCAGCATCGTTCTTCTCCTGCTCCAGGAGCCGCACCTCCTGTTTCCGCAGATACTCGGCAACATTGCCTTCAAAAAGAGTTATGCTGCCGTTTTTGACCTCCAGCACCTTATTAACAAAACTGTCAAGGAAATAACGATTATGAGAAACAACAACAATGGTACCGTCATACTGGGCCATGGCCTCCTGCAGCACCTCCTGGGAACTCATGTCCAGATGGTTGGTCGGCTCATCTAGGAGCATGCAGTTAGCAGGAGTGGCGATCATTTTGGCAAGGGCAAGCCGACTCTTTTCCCCACCGGACAAGACGGCAACTTTTTTATCAACATCGTCACCACGAAAGAGAAATGCACCCAACAGAGAACGGGTACGGGTAATCGTCATCTCTTCCCCACCCTGTACCATAGTTTCCAGAACGGTAAACTGGGGTGAGAGTTCCCGTGCCTGATGCTGACCAAAATATGACATCTCAACATTAGCACCCTGTCGAATACTCCCCGAGTCGCGTTTGATTTCTCCTGCAAGAATTTTTAGAAAGGTCGATTTTCCTGCCCCATTCACACCGACAACAGCTACTTTATCGCCACGGTGAAGCATCATTTCAACATCTGCAAAAACCGATTTACCACTGTACTTTTTACCCAGGTTGTCAATCTGAAGAACATCTCTCCCTGATGGCGGAGCCGGAGGAAAAGAAAACTTGATCTGCCGGTTCCTGCTCTCCAGTTCGATAAGGTCCATCTTTTCCAGTTGTTTCACCCTGCTCTGTACCTGTCTGGCCTTCGTCGATTTGGCCCGAAATCTTTCGACAAACCTCATTGTCTGCCTGATCTTGGCTTGTTGATTATCATAAGCACTTTGGGTAATAGCTGTACGTTCTGCTTTTTCCTTCAAATAATAGGTATAATTCCCTTTGTACACTTCCAGGCTGCCCAGACTGATCTCCCAGATAAACTCCGTTGTCTTATCAAGAAAAGTCCGATCATGGGAAATGATCACCATGGCTCCCTTGTACGAGCGAAGAAACTGTTCAACCCATGTCAATGAGTCAAGATCAAGATGATTGGTAGGCTCATCCAGCAAGAGCAGAGAAGGTGCTTCAAGCAGCATCTTGGCAAGCTTTAACCGCATCTGCCAACCACCGGAAAAGGTTGCAACCGGTCTTTCCAGATCTTCCTGCAAAAATCCCAAACCGGTGAGTACTTTCTCTATTTTCCCCCGAATAGCATAGATATCACTGCCATCCAGTTGATGCTGGATTTCTCCCTGCCGTTCGAGCAGCCTTTTAAAATCAGCCGAGTCTGCACCAACTTCACTCATTTCTCCATGGAGAACTGTGATTTCTTTCTGTAATTCCAATAGATTCGAAAATGCTGTCTCAGCCTCATCGTAAAGGGATTTATCGGACAGAAAATCATCTGATTCCTGTGCCAGATAACCGACACTGAAGTGTTTTGGCCTGCTGACCACACCATCATCTGTTGCTGAGACCCCGGCCATTATTTTCAACAATGTTGATTTGCCGGAACCATTTACACCCACAAGTCCGATACGGTTTCCATCATAAACCTGTGCTGCAATATTTTTGAACAGATGTTTCTCTCCGTATCGTAAATCGAGATTATTAACTGAAAACATACTTAATACGACCTCTTTCCATACATTTATCTGCTGTTATCATAAAGCGATCACCAAAGCCTAATTCATTCAATCGCTTGATGTTTTTTCTGTTCATCCCGTTTACCGCGGAGAGATCGCGATGAGAAACAAATATTGTTATTTTTTTACCAGGGTGAAGAGTAACAAGTTTTTTGCGAATCCTGTTGAACCATATTCTCGATTGAACCAACTCGCCAAAAGAAGGATGATATGGGCCGGCAATCAGTGACTGTTCGAGGGATTCAGAGGGTTGCAGCCCCATACGTACTACAGGTATCGCTGCCCTATGCAGACGTGAATAACCCATTGCTGTTAATGCCACTGCTTTCTGCAGAGAAAGTGGATGATATTCACCTCTGCTGTAAAGACTTTCCAGCCCCGATTTTTTAACGACCAGGACGGGATATAAACGGACAAAATCCGGTTGTAACCGTATGACTTCGCTGATCCCATGTAAAAATGAAAGTGTGGTTTCGGCTGGAAGTCCCACCATAAGCTGAATACCCACCTTCATTCCGGCTTCTCTCAAGACCCGAAATGCCTCTGTGGAGTGTAAAACCTCATGGCCACGCTGAGACTTTTCAAGAACATGATCATCCATGGACTGGACACCCAGTTCCACGGTCTTCACCCCAAATTCCTGCAATAATTCACATACATCCCTGTCTATACAATCGGGCCGGGTCGACAATCGAATAGAATCAACCCTCCCCGAGTCAAGAAAAGCACGTACGGACGACAACATCTCGACCTGTTCCTCTACTGCCAGGCAGGTAAATGATCCACCGTAGAAAGCGACTTGAACTTCATTTCGTCCAAGACTTCGTGCCAGCCACTCTTCAATGATCCTGCCTATTTCAACCTTTACCCGCCGGCCCCTCCCGCTCTGACCCGTAATCGATTGCTGGTTGCAAAAAAGACATTGATGCGGACAGCCGCGATGGGGGATAAAAACGGGAATTATCAGAGTCATTTCATCTACACAAAATCGTTCTGGAGTTGCTCTAAAGCTGCTGCTGCGGCTCTCTGTTCTGCCTCTTTTTTTGAACCAGCCTGCCCTGAGCCCAACACAGTCCCATGAAAATAAGCTGCAATAGTGAACAATTTTTGATGTGAAGGCCCTTCTTCAGCCTCAACTACATATGAGGGACCTTCATTATATTTTTCCTGCAGAGCCTCCTGCAGACGACTTTTGGCATCTGCCACCAACAGCTCTTCTTTCTTCCCCTTAATGGCGGGAAGAAAAAAATTCTCGATAATTCCAACAACCGTTGAATACCCCGCATCCTCAAAAACAGCACCTATAACAGCCTCATAGCCACATGAAAGAATAGATGATTTATTTCTTCCGTTGGACGCATCCTCTCCCTTTCCCAAGCAGAGAAATCGTCCCAACTCAATTTCTCTTGCCATATTTGCAAGATGAGTCTCATTAACGAGTGCAGAACGTAATCTGGTCAACTCCCCTTCCTTCATTTCGGAGTATTTTCGGTAGAGAATATATCCCACTGCCAGATCAAGAACAGCATCTCCCAGGAACTCGAGCGTCTGATTATCCTGCCCGGCCTGTGCCTGTTCAAATGCGTAGGATGAATGTACAAGCGCTTTCTGTAGAAGACGAAGATCAGTAAAACGATACTCAATTATTTTTTCAAACTCACTCAGTTCATTTTTGTTTGCCCGAACGAGTGAATCAATATCCATACCCATTATAAAAATATTTCCCTTGTCAAAAACTTAATCTGTGGTATAAAGATTGCCTCAGTGATATGGCGGCGTAGCCAAGTGGCTAAGGCAGTGGTCTGCAAAACCATTATTCAGCGGTTCGACTCCGCTCGCCGCCTCCAGCAATTCTCAAGGGATTACAAACTGTGTAAGTTTGTAATCCCTTTTTTATCCTCTGACACCAAAAACAAGTTTACCACCAAGGTGTCCTGCAAGTCCAGCAGCACCAAGCAGCAAACCGGCAATTCCCAGATAAATCCACTTTACCGGTGAATCTTCAGCAACTACTCCCGGATCAATAATTCTCCAGAAAACAAGTACATTGGTCGAAGCCAGCACGACCAGACCACAAATTATTTTTGTTATAAAAATACCAGTCTTAATCCCCTTATATCTTTTCTGCCACTCCAGGTACCCGGTCAACAAAACCAGTGGCATAGCGAGTAGAACGACTATAAGATTATAAAAAGCTGCAATCTCCAGGCTTGTGATATTAAAATAGAGTGCAATTGTAAAAAAAGAAACTACAACAGGGAGAATACCATTGGGAAAATGTACGGATATGGGATGAAGATGATTACGCACTAAAATATCCGCCAGAGTGTTAAACAGCGATGGTGCCTGCTTCTCTACCGAATCTGTTGGCTCTGCTTCCTCCACAGGCAGGTTTCCTATTTCATGTCCTTTTTCATCAAGTTCAAGAAACATTTCAGCAGGGGCGCCACATACCGGACATTTTTCAGGAGGTGCAGGGCCGGTATGAATATAACCGCAAACTGTACATTTCCACCTTTTTTCAGTGGGACCTGTCGATTCGTTATCTTCCTCTTTTGCCAGCAAAACCTCTTCAAACATTTCCGCCGCAGCATTACAGACAGGACAGTTCGCAGGGGGTGTATTGCCGATGTGTATATATCCACAGACCTTACACTTCCACTTTTTTTCTTCCAACAAAACAGCTGGATTTTCGATTATGACTGCATCTTCTCCAGCCATTTCAGTGAATTTTTCCGCAGGGGCATTACAGACAGGACATGTTTCAGGCGCTCCTGCTCCATCATGTTTATAGCCACAGACACCACATTCCCAACTTTTCATACCAGCACTCCCCAATATTATTTTTTAATCATAGAATCTATCTGCCAATCAATTCCATAATATTTGTTACTTCTAAAAGAAAAATCCGCTTACTGCAAGGCTTGAAAATTTTGTCCCTTCAGAAAGACGAACAAATTCCGGAAAAAAGGACCAAATATTCAGATAAACACAAAACACAGACATCAAACAGTTTTACTCTCCTGAAAAACGATTGCAGTTACAATAACTTCACTTTAATTACAGCAAAACGGTGCCAATATTGCATAAACTAGAATAAAATTGACAAACACTCTATTTTTAGTCCTATAAAACCATAATATAAGAAATTTGTTTGTTATCCCGATTAGTCTGATTACAAAATAATGCACATCTTAAAAACCAGACAAATCTGCAAACGGAGCGAAATGACAGTATGAGTAAAACGAGAACATTCCAGGTTGTTGCCAACCGAATACAATTCAGATGCCCTGAATGTAAAACGAGAAAGTTTTCAACAGTTCAGCCAAATCTGCGCAGAAAAAGTATGCGATGCTTAAAATGCGGTGAAATAACAAAATGTATCCTGGACAGGCGAAGCAAAGCAAGAGAACTGCATGGTGGAAAAATAGTTATGGTCACCCAGGGAGGAAGAAACCTGGAAGTATTTCTTCACGATATTTCGGTGGATGGTATTGGCATTGAATTGCCTGTGAAAGCATTGCGCGCACGTAAAATGACAACAGGTCGACAGGTTCGCTTTAAATGCAGCTGGAATCCCAGTTTACTCAATGGAAGTTTTATAGTGAACAATATCAAAGATCAGCGAATTGGTATACAGAAAACTTAACTAGAAGTCTGCGCTTAACTGCCCTGACCTTTCTTAACTCCCTGATTCTTCGCTCCCCTGAAAGTAAACATCACTCATTTATTTTAAGCACCCTCTCTCCACATCATGGGGGGGTGCCTGAATCAGAACTATCCCGCAACATCCCTATTCTCTTCCGGACCATACCACGCTGCCGACTGAACCTGGATGACATAAGCCATGGCGATCACCAGAGCTGCGTTGGCTCCGGCTTCTCCGAATGCATTGATGGCTATAGCCAATGCTATGGAAAGATTTCGCATCACCGTTCCATAAACAAGGGCAATACCATTACCACGTCCAAAGAACTTAACACCGATGAAGGTTGAAAGTACGTAACTAAGATCAATATTTTCCACATTGTTTCACCTACAGCGAAGAGATTCAAAAAAATCAGATGCAAATGTGTCTTTTTGCTGATATCTTCAATCAGTTTTTTAAAGTAAAATAGGCGTTATTTGTGCACAAATTTAACACCATTGATCTTCCTGTCAAGAAAAGTGATTCAAGTTTTTACTTAAATTGATTTTTAAAGAAATAATTGACATGTTTAAGCCCGAATGCCTGCCCATCCTGATCGGCAGTCTGCCCCTGACAGATCACAAAAAAAGCTTTACAAATTATACTCTCCATGACGCCAGAGATCCCTCTCTGGCCGCAATTACCACAACTCCGAGGAGAAGGAATGATTCGCCAGTTTCTTTCCGGATTCCCCGGACTGGTGGATCAAAACAATCGTTTCTGGATAGATACTGCGCTTGAGAATTTTGAAGAAGAGATGACCTCTTTTTACCACGACTATATGCAGATTAAAGCGGATCCGGGATACCTGGTAAATTCGAGGTTCAGGCTGGACAAAGATACGGCAAAGGGGTTTTACTCCTTTATAGATTACATAAAAAGTCAACCCCACATTTATACCACTTTACTGGTATGAAAGAAATATTGTCGGGTACCACATAATCTCCGAACAAATAACCTGCACCTGAACCAACACCCCACGAGGGGAATAAGTACCTTGGTGGTATAGCCATACTCATAATAATAAAGAAATTTTTCAATTTTTTTTTATTACTTTTGACAGGATTACAGTAGTAAGGTACTACCCTGAAATTATGATTAAAGCACTCATTTTTGATCTGGACGGAACTCTGGCTGACACTGAATCAATGCACCATCTGGCCTGGGAGCAAACTCTTCTTAACAACGGAGTAACCCAGTTTTCTCTTGAAACCTTTATGAATTATGTCGGTACCAGTAATGAAAAAGTTGCAGAGGATTATATTGAGAGTAATAATATCAAAAAAAGCAGCGCTGAACTTATACGGGAGAAACAGAACCTTTTTATGGACCTTATTCCGGAGATAAAAGTTCTTCCGGGAGTCCGGGGAATAATAGTCCGCTGCCACACAACTTTCCGTCTGGCAGTCGCCTCCTCTTCACACTTAAAAGAGATCCTGTTCCTCCTCCAAAGCCAGAAACTGAACAGTTATTTTGATCTGCTTATCGGTGGTGACATGGTCACACGCAAAAAACCTGACCCGGAAATATATTTAAAAACTCAACAGACCCTGGACGTCTCCCCCTGGGAGTGTATCGCGTTTGAAGATTCAGAACATGGCCTGAACAGTGCAAAGAACGCAGGAATGTACGGCGTCGCCATCCCCAACAAATTCACCATGAATCACAACTTCTCCAGGGCAGACATGATACTCACCAGTCTCACTGAAATGAACGATGAAAAAATAAACACTCTGCTTCAGCATGCACCTTAATATCTATTTTTTGGCGTCAGGCAGGACAGTCATTTTAGAAAATAATACGCATTAATCGAGTGAACATGAATTGCAGAAATCTATTAAAAAGTCAGATTTTTTAAAAAAAATCTGACTTTTTAATATTCTTTGTTTATAAATAATGAAGTGCAATAGCACGTAACACCCCACAAAGGGGTATAAGTACCATGGTGGTACATCGAACCACATAATTTGCAAATATATTCCTCAGTTTCTTGTTTTTTATGACAGAAGTTAGGGAGTAAGGTACTCCACCCCACAAGGGGGTATAAGTGCCATGGTAGTATATACAACCTCGTAGTTTTACAACACATTACTCGATTTCTTGTTTTTTCTTACAGGGTTTCGGGAGTAAGGTACTAAACTCATTTAAATACAGAAGGAGCTTGAAATGAAAAATTTACTTTTGACCCTGCCATTGGCTGCCCTCATGATTGCTGGTACCACACAGGGTGTACAGGCCGAAGGCAAACTAACAATTTATTGCAGTGCACAAGGAGACTGGTGTCAAAAAGCATCTGAAACTTTTGGCAAAAAATACGATGTAAAAGTCTCAATGACACGTAACGGTTCGGGAAGTACATATGCAAAGATACTGGCAGAGAAAGAAAATCCACGGGGCGATGTCTGGTATGGTGGTACCTTGGATCCACATAGTCAGGCGGGTGTTAATGGATTACTGGAATCGTATAAATCACCTAATCTTGATAAAATTGCGGAGCCTTACCGCAATCCTGCCGCCAGTAAACAAAATCACTCAACAGGAATTTATATTGGTATCCTCGGATTTAGCGTGAATACCGATTTATTGAAAGACGCCAAAATGGAGATGCCAAAATGCTGGTCTGACTTAATAAAACCTGAGTTCAAAGGCAAGGTACAGATGGCAAGCCCACAAAGTTCCGGCACAGCCTACACCGCCCTGGCAACTTTTACACAATTATACGGTGAAGATAAAGCGTTTGAATATCTGACAAAACTCCACCAGAATATTGGTCAATACACAAAATCCGGCTCTGCCCCCGGTAAAAATGCGGCACGTGGCGAAACCATGGTCGGCATTGGTTTCCTGCATGATCATGGCAAAGAAAAAGGCAAAGGATTTCCACTTGAGCTTGTTGCACCCTGTGAAGGAACCGGGTATGAAATCGGCGGCTTGAGCATTATTAAGAATGCACGTAATATGGATAACGCAAAGAAATTTGTTGATTGGGCTTTATCTAAAGAAGGCATGGAAGTTGCCGCAACTGTTCAATCTTTCCAGGTGCCTACCAATACCGAAGCAGCAATTCCTGCGGAAGCCATACGACCTGAGGATGTTAATTTAATTGAGTATGATTTTGTTAAGTATGGTGGTGAAGCCACACGCAAAGCACTTATCAACCGTTGGGTGGAAAAGGTTAAGCCCTTAGAGCGCTAGTACAGGCAGTTCTGCTCTGCCCCCACAATGCGGCTCTCTATAATCAAAATTTAAAATAGAGAGTCGCCGAAAGTTACTTTCCTGTAACCCTTCCATTTCTCATAATCTATGAATAAAACACCTGCTTCTGATTCATTATCCTCTATTGACCCTCGCACTAAATGGGTTTTACTTGGGCTTCTAGCATGGATTATTATTCCATGGAAGGGATTAGAATACGGAATTTTTGAATCTACCGGTTCAGAAATATTCAACGCTTTTGCCTGGAAAAGCATCAATACATCGTTTATTCCACTTACTATCTTTCTTCTTTTTCTACTGCGTCCCTGGAAATCACATGCAAAAGCAAATTTGGTTGATGCCGCAGTTTCTATTGTAAGCTTTGCTCTCACTTTATTTGGGGCTGCTCTGCTCAATGAATCATTAGGCTACAGTGCAGCAATACAACTTACTTTCTTTTTACTTATTTTTTCACTCGCCCTGGCGCGAATGGGTTTTATCCAGGGCGACCCATTTATGACGACGGCCATTGTCATGATCATGACATCTATTGCCGTGTTTGTGCTTTTCCCCATTTCCACCATTTTTTCTAAAGTTATATTTTTAGACGATGGCACATTCACACCAATGGCTTTCTATAATAATATAACTTCGTTCGGGGTTGGCCGGACATTAAAAAACTCTTTGATGCTGTCCATTGCAGTGGGCATGTCATCTACATTTCTCGGACTATGCTTTTCATTATTTACAGTACGAATAACCAAACGCTTTAAAGGGCTGGCTCGTCTCTTTTCCATGCTGCCTATTGTTACACCTCCATTTGTTATCGGTCTCTCTTTAATTCTTATTTTTGGGCGTAATGGAACCATAAATGATGGATTGATTGCCCTGTTTGGCAACGATGGTTTATTTATTGGAGCAGGCAATGAGGGCTGGTTTCACCGTTCTGCTTATATTTATGGGTTCTGGGGTGTTTTTTTAGCACAGACGTTATCCTTTACACCAATCTGTTTTATGTTACTCGTAGGGATGGTTTCCACAATTAATCCTGCGGTCGAAGAAGCCTCTGTTACCATGCGGGCATCCAACTCACAAACATTTTATTACGTCACGCTTCCTCTACTTCGACCCGGTATTGCCAATGCTTTTCTGCTTGCGGTCATATCATCGCTGGCTGATTTTGGTAACCCGATGGTATTGGGTGGAGACTATGATGTTCTCGCCACAGAAATTTATTTTAGTATTGTTGGTGCCCAGCTTGACTATGCACGCGCTTCGACACTTGGTATCCTGCTGTTATCATTTTCACTATTAGCTTTTATTATTCAGCGGCAATGGATAGGGAAAAAATCTTATGTCACCGTAACCGGAAAAGGATCCGGTGGCAATTTTCAGCCTGTACCCGCCTGGGTACGAAGAATATCTACTTCTGTTTCCCTCTCCTGGATGGTGTTTACCGCTATTTTATACGGCAGTATTTTACTCGGGGGATTTGTGGTTAACTGGGGTGCTGACTATACTCCTACACTGGCACATTATGAGGAACTCTGGGCCAGAGGAATGGGCTATGGTGCATGGCCGTCTTACATTACCACCCTCAAATTTGCCGCAGTCGGTGCACCTCTCACTGCACTCATGGGTTTGATGATTGCCTATGTCACAACCAGAAAACGCTTTATCGGCAGAGGTGTTGTTGACTTCAGTGCTATGATCAGTTTTGCCATTCCTGGTACGGTAATAGGCATCAGCTATGTCCTGGCTTTCAATACAGCACCGATACTCATCAACGGTACGGCCATTATTATTGTCATCTCTTTTATTTTTAAGAATATGCCCGTTGGAATTCGCTCAGGGATATCAGCACTGTCACAGATTGATAAA
>JAOZLO010000416.1 GCA_029934775.1 Desulfocapsaceae bacterium | reverse complement strand
TTGTTGCGCAAGCCTTCGTGATTAACTTTGCACCACAAGTCTATGTTGCTACAGCCAACCTATCCTGAAATCTCTAGCAGGTAGGAACGATAAATTTATATAAGGAAAAATAAAATGTATAAATATTTATTTGGACCTGTTCCTTCAAGGCGATTGGGAATGTCATTAGGAGTTGATTTAGTTCCCAAAAAAGTGTGTTCACTTGGCTGTGTTTATTGCGAAATTGGCAAAACAACAAAATTAACACTTGACCGGAAAGAATATATTAAATTCAATAAAGTAAAAGAAGAGTTAACACATTATTTTAATAATAATCTTGACCCTGATTATATTACTTTCTCGGGCTCTGGTGAACCTACTTTAAATGTTCGCATTGGTGAAATTATTCAATTTATAAAACAAAACAAACCGGATATTCCAGTTGCTGTTTTGACTAATGGCACATTATTTTTTGATAAAAAAATCAGGAACGCAATAAAAGATGCAAATGTTGTTCTTCCTTCTTTAGATGCTGCAACTGAAAATGTTTTTAAAAAAATAAATCGTCCTCACAAAGATTTAAGTATTGATAAATGCATACAGGGCTTAATTGATTTTAGAAATGAATTCAAAGGTGAAATATGGTTAGAAATATTCATTTTACCTGACTATAATGACAAAAAAGAAGAATTATTAGAACTTAAAAAGGCAGTGCAGAAAATAATGCCAGATTCAGTTCAATTAAATACCTTAGACAGACCTGGAACGGTACCAAATTTAAGAGGTGCAACAAGAGAAGAATTACAACAAGTCGTAGATTTTTGGAAATTAGATAATATTAAAATAATTGCAGCATCACCTGAAAGAAAAAACATTCAATCATATAGAAATGATATTGAAACAGCAATTATTGAAACGATATCTCGAAGACCTTGTACGCTTGATGATTTGGCAAAAATTTTAGGTATACATATCAATGAAATAAATAAATATCTTGATGTTTTAGATACAGAAGATAAAATTGAAACAGTTGAACAAGAAAGAGGTGCTTTTTATCAAATAAAAGAAGAATATATAAAATAACTTTGCATAACACACAACATAAATAATTTCTACGAGTTCAACCATGACATTTAAAATAGGGAGTCCATTTTTTTCATTTAACCTCAATTCCCGTCATAGCTTTTGAAAGCGATTCCACCAAGTTCGAGCGCTGATAGGGCTTGTGCAGAAATGCCTGGGGAAGTTCGTGATGGTCTCCAGTAAATACCTGTGATTCTTCGTGACCGCTTGCGATTACCACGGGGAGGCTTGGATCAATTAGGCGTAGAGCGGTCAGGGTTTCCCAGCCATTCATGTGTGGCATGTTTAGATCACATAGGACAACATTGATTTTATGTGATTGTTTCTTAAATATTTCCACTGCTTCAACACCATCTTTAGCAGTAAGTACCGTGAAGTCGAGGCGCGTCAGAGTTTTCTCGGCCATAACCCGCATCATTTGATCGTCTTCGACAAGCAGAACTGTACCGCCAGCTTCAACTGCGGGAGACGAATCAGTCTTCTGTACCAGTTGCCGGGGGACTTCTTCGGCAGACATAGGAATAAATACTTGGAACGTGCTTCCTCGTCCGACTTCACTCTTAACCGTGAAGGCACCATCGTGAGCCGTTACAATCCCCCAAGCTACTGGCAAACCAAGTCCTCTCCCTTGAAACTTGGTAGAGAAAAACGGATCAAAGAGGTTGGCAATGTCCTCTTCAGCAATGCCACAGCCAGAATCCACTATCTGCATACAAGCATACGTCTTGTCCTGGGGCTCCCAGTTGACTGGAAAACGGTTCTTTTCTGGGATTTCTACGGAAGAAACCGTCTTGACTTGCAGGTCAACAACTCCCTGGTTGTCACCAACAGCTTCATAGGCATTAGTCACCAGATTATTGAAAACCTGTTGTATCTGATTTGCATTTGCGGTGATATTTGGACCAGGGGTTGGAAAGTACTCCTTAATCATCAAACCAACGGGGGACGCTGCTTGCAGTAATGGTAGAGCTTGGTGACAAACCTCCGACAGGTCGAGTGTCACACGTTCTCCGGTTGATTGTCCGAGATAGGTAAGCATCTGTCCGCTGATATCGGCTGCTTTTAAGGCTCCCTGCATGGCTCCGGCTAAGCACTTGGCGGATTCCTTGTCTCGAGGTAGATCGTCAATAGCCAACTCAATATTGCCAATAACAGCACCCAGCAAATTGTTGAAGTTATGGGCTATGGCTCCGGCCATGCGATTGAGGCTTTGGTTTTTTTGGAGTTGTTGATTCACCGTTTCGAGTTTGGCCTTTTCCTTCTCCGCTCTTTTACGGTCGGAGATATCATGGAACACACAGTAAGTTCGATCAACATTGCCATCTTCTTTGTATCCAACAGAGCCATTCAATGAGATATCTGAAAAATGCCCGTCTTTATGTTTTAACTGAAACTGCACTGCATTAACACAACCAATCTGTTTAAGTTTGGGAAAGTTTTCCTGAAATATTTGTTGCGATTCAGGATGCAGAAATTCCGTGTAATGTTTACCGATCACTTCCTCTCTTTGGTAGTCAAGGAATGTCAACCACATGGGATTCACGTCAACAATACAACCATCTTCATTAAGAGACTGGTAGGGCAATGGGTTATTATTATAAAGGCCCCTGTAGTTTTCCCTGCTCTTGGTCAGTTTGGCTTCGACAATGGCTCGTGTAGCAATCTCCCTGGCAAGTCTTTTATTCCACCACAGAATGATGGCAATAATGACAATCAGAAAGCTACTGATACCGACTACCCATTTCACGATGTCTACGCTACTAATACCGTATTCATAGCGAATCGGTTCCGACCATTGACTGCGCAGCGCCATATGTTCGTCCGGAGTGAAGGAGGCCAGGCTCTTGTTGATAATTTGGGCCAATTCCGGCCAGTCGCTACGTACGGCCATAGACAGGTTCTGCGGATCAAACCCCGTCGGGGCTGCCACCTTAATATTATTCCAGCCATTGGATTGTATATAGAATGACCCGACAGTCAGGTTGCCGACATATGCATCGGACTCTCGAGTCACAAGGGAGAGAAGAGCATCTTTTTCAGTATTTTTGCCCAACAATTTTAAGTCGGGATACTCTTCTACCAGCAGATTATGGACAACGACTTTATTTTGCACTGCCACAATCTTACCAGCCAAGTCTTGTAGTGAACTGACAAAATCGCTGTCCTCACGGGTAAATATGACCGAGGGAAAAGAAAGATAGACATCAGTAAAAATCAAATACTGCCTGCGCTCCTCGGTTGACATCGCACCGAGCAGAAGATCAACTCCTTTGTGGTCTCGTATCTTATTGAGCGTATCTGCCCAGTTAATCTCCCTTTGATACTCAATCTGGATACCTATCTTCTCGGCAATAGCATTTAAATAATCAACCGCTATGCCTGATGGTTTTTTGTTGAATAACTGTATTGGAGCATAATCTCC
>JAOZLO010000415.1 GCA_029934775.1 Desulfocapsaceae bacterium | reverse complement strand
ACTGAGCGATAATGGAAGAGTTGGACTCAACCGGGCATTTTTTCTACTGGGACTGATATGCTATTATCTCAGTTTAAAAAGATTATTTGAACATGATCGGAAGTATTCTGTTCTGCTTGTTTATTGTCTTGTCGCCGTTGGAGCTTTTGAAGCGCTGTATGGTCTGATTCAGTTTGTCAGTCCCCAGATTGGTATCCTCTGGCTCTCGATTAAAGGAAGGGCTGCACATGGTACAATTATCTATAAAAACCAGTATGCCTCTCTTTTGAATATGATCTGGCCGTTTGCCATAGCAACTGGAGCCATCTATTTTACAAAAAAGAAGAAAGACAGTCGACTCCGGGCTTTTCTTCTGTTCTTTGCTGCCGGCATGATGGTTCTGGCAGTTTTGTTTTCCCTCTCCCGGGGTGGAATTCTGGCCATGGTCCTGGTTGCCCTGCTCCTGGTTGCCTTATTACCCTTTCCCAGGACAAAAAAGCTCTTTTCCCTGGCTCTGTTTGCCCTTTTTGTGGGTGGCTATGGAGCCATGATGGGTCTGGATACAGTTGTAACACGTTTTGATTCTCTTGGGAGTTCGGGTACCCATAGAATGGATATTTACCTGTCCTCACTGCCTATGTTGATGGATCACTGGCTCACCGGTATAGGTATCGGCTCATATAAATTATTGTCACCGGTTTATCTCAAAGGGTTTCCGCCAAATTTGCTGTACGACAGAGTTCATAACGAGTATCTGGAGTTGATGATTGAATTTGGTATCCCCGTGGCAGCCTTTTTGTTTGCATGGCTGCTGGTCGGGATGACCAAAATGGCATTTGTTCTCTGTTCACCAAGGTTACGAGATGAGTTGGGTTTTAACAGGATTGCACTTGGTGCAGCTGCATTTTGCGGTCTGGTTGGTTTTCTTGTGCATGGTGTTGCTGATTTTGGCTGGAGACTGCCCGTGAATCTTGTTTATGGTGTTACTCTGCTCGCTATAGCTGTGAGCAGTCTTCGCCCGGATGCGGCATCAAAAAAAGAGTTGAATGTATGACGGAAAACAACAAAGTAGTTCAGCTGGCTGATTTTATTGATATACATACGCATATTTTGCCCGGCCTGGACGATGGTCCTGAAGATATTGAGGGCAGTCTTGCCTTTGCCCGCTGCTATGTGCAAACCGGTATAAAAACTGTTATTGCCACCCCTCACTTTCTGCCGGGAACTGCCTGGGCAGCGACTAAAGAGAAAGTTCTGGAATCAGTGCGAACACTCCAGATGCACCTTGACGATGAAAACATCGATCTGAAAGTTGAACCGGGGATGGAAATCGCCTTTCACAAGAAACTGGAGGAACGCATTCTTGCAGGCAGTCTCCTGCCTCTTGCAGACAGCGGATTTTTCCTGATTGAGCCTTCGTTCCACGGAGAACTTGACAGTCTGGTTGTCACCTTGGAATCGTTGCTTAAAAAAAATCAAAAACTGATTCTTGCCCACCCTGAAAGGGTTGTTGATTTTCAACTGAGACCGCAGTTGCTTGAAAGGCTTGTCGTACAGGGTTTACTTATTCAGGTGAATACAGGCAGCCTGCTCGGGTATTTCGGTGAAAAAAGCAGGGAGACGGCAGAGCTGCTGAGGCAGAAGGGTTGTCTTAATTTTATTGCCTCAGATGCCCATAATCATCATAAACGGACTCCGCTGAACGAAGATGAGTGGCAAAAAATTCTTGGCTGCAGTGGAGGAGAGGAAATGCTCTCTTCCTGTATAAGTAATATTGCTGAAAGATTGTCATTACACTATTAATTATGAAAGAAAATCACAACCATCAAATGGATAATCAGCTTGCCACCCGCAACCAGGGTCAACACTATTTACCAAGCACAGAAGTGCGGGAACTTGTTCCTGAATTCAGGGATGAAATTGATCTGCGGGATTTACTGGACACGCTCATACGGCGGAAAACTGTAGTCCTGACCTGTCTGCTGCTGTGTTTTTCGGTAGTAGCACTCTATACTTTCACCGTGACGCCGCAATTTAAAGCCAAAGCTGTAATGCGGGTTTCTGTCCAGTCGGATAAGCTGACTAAATTTGACAGTGTTGAGTCAACGGCCCTTAAAACTATGGAATTTCAGCAGACCCAGGTGAAACTGCTGCAGAGTGAACAACTGGCCCTGCGTGTTATCGAACGGATGGATTTGATCAATAACAGTACTTTTAATCCTAATGCCAGTGCAGCCAATGGTGAAGCCCAGGCGAAAGGGCTTTTTGATACATTAAAGACCTTTATTCGACCCGAAGATAATAAAGACACGTTGAATGTCTTGAACGAGGATGCCCAGAACCTGATTGTTGTTGATCAATCGCTGGGCCGCTTTCGTACACTGTTCGGTGTCAGCCCTGTTCGCAACAGTGAGCTTATAGAGCTGACCTTCAGTACTACTTCTCCGGCGCTTGCGGCAGAGGTCACTAATATGGCCATGGATGAGTTTATCAACATGCATATGGATGCAAAACTCAAAACCTCGCGGGATGCCGGTAGATTTTTAAGTAAACAGATAGAGGGAGCCCAGATTAAGCTGGAGAAATCTGAGATGGAGCTGCAGGCATTTGCCAGAAAAATCGGCATTGTCTCCCTCAACCCCAAATTGAACCTGGTTATGCGGCAGCTTGAAGAATTGAATGAGGCACTTGCCAAGGCGAGCTCTAATCGAATTGTCCAGGAGGCAAAATATCAGCAGAACCTGACGACTGATTCCGGCAGTCTGTTTAAGATGGTGGAAAATGACCTGATTCAGAGTTTGAAAAACCAGTATGCTACGCTGCTTGCGGAATATCAGCAGATGGGAACGACGTTTAAGCCGGGATACCCCAAGATGAAGCAGCTTAAAGCCAGGATGGATGAAATTGAAAATCGCATAAAATTTGAAAAAAAGGCTATTGTAGGTTCCATTAAAAATGAATATGAGACTGCACTCAAAACTGAAGAGTATCTTGCAACCAGGGCCGAATTGCAGAAACAGAGGGCTCTGGACCTGGATGAAAAGGCAACTCAATACAAAATTTATGAACGTGAGGTGGAGACCAATAAGTCTATTTACCAGAGTCTCCTGCAGCGTTCAAAAGAGATCGAGGCAACGGTGGGTGCTCTGGTCACCAATATCCAGGTAGTTGATACCGCCCGCCCCCCCCTCTATCCGTTTAAACCCAGGGTAGCTCTGAACCTTGCTCTCGGCCTGGTTCTGGGGCTGTTTGGCGGCGTTGGCGCAGCCTTTCTTTTTGAATACTTCGATAATACGATCAAAAATCCGGATGAAATGATAGACCGGTTCGGGATTCCTGTCCTGGGACTCATTCCCTTTGATAAAGATTCTGTAGATAATCGCACCCATATGGCATTAAAATTCTTTGCCGATCCCAGATCGCCGGTGGCAGAGGCGTTTCGGACCACCATGACGTCTGTACGGCTTTCGGTCGCAGATGATCCGCCAAAGACGATTCTTATCACCAGTA
>JAOZLO010000414.1 GCA_029934775.1 Desulfocapsaceae bacterium | reverse complement strand
TAAAACCATTACCCACATGCCGCCCATCGCTAACAGACCATTTATAAAACCGGATAGAGTCCCGATGAAAAACCACCCTGCAGGGCCTTTTTTGACAGGGAGTGATTTACCTGAAGCAGTCAACATTACTGATATGAGCAGCAGGATGGCTGCTATGATTCTCATTGGTTCTACTGCTACCCGTAATAATATATACTGGCCAAATGGAATAAACAGTACTGATCCAGCCAGGATAGACAAAACGATTTTCCAGTCCACATATTGCCTGACCTGTACTGCCATCTGCAGACTTGCTGCGATTTCCAGACATAATACCAGCGGCACAACCTCATATGTAGGTAGAAAAAATGAGGCTCCGGCCACCACAATCGCAGAAAAACCAAACCCCGCATACCCGCGAATTATTGAGCCGATCAGAATAATACCGGATATTGCTAATAACTCGCCACCGCTCAGGCCGGAGGACTTAAGAGAAACAATTTGAAGCAAATTCTGCATGAATTTTTTTCTTATTTCCGGGATGATGGTAGTGACGGGAATAATACTCTGACGGTTGTTCCCAGGTCAGGGATACTCTCAACGGTTATTGCGCCATGATGCAGGCGCATAACACCTACAGTTAAAGCAAGGCCAAGTCCTCTTCCAACAAAATGAGTAGTGTAAAAAGGTTCAAAAATTCGTAACAGATTTTCCTGACTTATACCATGACCGCTGTCTTTTATCTGGCAGAATGTAAACATGCCATCCAGGAGATTGTCGTCTTGAAAGAGTACTGGGAAAGAACTTGCAGTGCAATACTCACTGCCAAAGGTGATGTGGATAATTCCCGACCCATTTTTCAGGGACTCGATGGAGTTGGCAAGTATACTTTCGATAACCTCTTTACACTGCAGCTGATCCAGAGAGCAGTAGAGAAGTTGATCTGGTTCTGTAAGTTGTAGAGAAATTCCCGGGTAAAAGAGATTTTTTAATGTTCTGGTGCTTTCCTTGACCAGGCTGACAATGGATAAATTTTCAAGTTTCAGGGAGCGTTGTCCAACATAGCTCAGCATCATGGAGCCCACTTGAGAAGCATCCCTGGCAGCCTGTATGGCATCCAGAGTCATTTGATATTCCTCGGAGTCTTTATGAAGGGTAAGTGTCATAAGATCCAGATTACCCTGCACTGCCATCATGGAGTTGTTAAAGCGGTGGGCTATTGCTCCGGCCATTGTTTTCAGGCTTTCAAAACGTTTTAGCTGTTCTTTTTTAATAATCAGGGCCTTCTGCTCAGCCGCTGTTTTTTTTTGCAAAGAGATATCCCGTGCTACATGAACCGTTCCCATCAAACTGCCGTCATCATGAAAGCAGGGTGAACAGGTGACAAGCAAGGGAAATCCTATGAATGTGTCATCAATTACTTCTGTGATCGTTTTATTTTCATTAATGGCTTTTAGGTGCGGGCAGTTGGGCCAGGGGCTTTTCCTGTTATGTAGAACCTCATAACAAATCTTACCGAGCAATTCTTCAGGATTTTTGCCCAGGAAGGTAGCCAGAGCTCTGTTTACACGAACAAACTTCATGTTTTTATCATGTATGGAAATAAAATCAGGGATCGTGTCAAAAGTTGTGCTCCATTGTCTTGCAACGAATTCCAACTCATCATTGATCTTTATCCGTTCAGATATTTTTTCCTGCAGTCTCTTATTTATTCTATCGTAAGCCTCAGTGCGGTCGGCTACTCTTTTTTCAAGATGAGACATGTACTCATTGAGTTTCTGTTCTGCCTGTTTTCGCTGAGTAATATCATTTATTAAGACAATGATCGATTTTTGCTCCTGCTCAATTACCGGTACGAATTTTATTAAAACAGACTTGTCGCTAAGCGTTAGCTGGTAATCTTCTCCAATTTCGACTGGAGTTTCTTGAAGCTCACGTAAACAGGCTTCTATGTAACCGCGCTGTTCATGAGCAAAATAATCAATAAAATTTGAAGAAAGAAGTTCTTCTTCAGGGGCGCCGAAGAAGAGGCGGGCTATTGTATTTGCAAAAACAATCTTTGCAGACCAGGTGAGTTCGAGGAAAGCACCACCCATATTTTCCAGGGTTATCTCAAAATGGTTCTTCTTTGCAAGTAACTCCTTGGTTATTTCCCGCTGATATACGTTCTGGAGACCGAGTATTTCACTAAAGAAAGGCAAATCTTTATTTTTTCCAATCCGGGCCAAAACGGAGAGGATATGCTTTTCCATTTCTTTTGCGGGCCCTTTTGCGATACAGGCATTTGCCCCGAAACTGATAAAATCAACCTGTTCCTCTGCTGCTATGGCTGAGAGGATGACAAGAAATATGGTGTCAAATTTTTTTTTCTTACGGATAATACGGCAGAGGATATCCCCACTGATATTGGGCATGATCAGATCTATGAATATAACATCAGGTCGGTATGATTCGAGTACCGTGAGCGCCGACAATCCGTTTTCAGCAGTTTTTACGTCATGTCCATGTCTCTGGAGCATGCGGGTCAAAAGTGTAAGAATGACTCTGTTGTTATCGACAAGCAGGATTTTCATTTCTGTAAAAGTCTCCAAAATCGCTTGCTCTTGAAACAAAAAAGCCCCTTTTGTTACAAAAGGGGGCAGCCGATATAAAGTGCTACTTTTTTGTTAAGGTAATTTAATGTTTGGCAACCCCGCCACCATATTTTCAATTTATGAAAACTTAGGTCGATAGTTTTGCGTCCCATCTTTTCAGAAAGTTTGCCTTTTCATATTCTATTTTACTGAAAAGCAAGAATCATTCCAGGTTTCTTGATGTAAAGACGAACAACCAGGGGGACCAGTAACTGTCCATTTTATATATATAAATATAACACAAACAGCGAAGATACTCAACGCTAACGATTTGATTCAGGCCTGATAGAGAATGATATACCTGTAACTTGATTACAAATATGTCATTCGATGAGCTTGCCGTGTTACTAAATGCTTATACCAGGCGAGTAATCCCTCAGCCTAAAGACCATAGTCTCACCACAGAGGAAAAACAAACTTACCCTACGGGCAAGTCTGAAGGTTTTTAGGAGATAACAACTGTCAATCGATCTTTTCCCCTCTCTGTGTTCTCTGTGGTGAGACTTTTCTTGTTTTTTATACCCCACAAGGGGGTACTGAACTGAGTGACAGGGTTTCAGCATTAAGGTACTCAAGTAGAATTTTCACAGAAACGTTGCTTTCCTGATACATGAACATCATAACATCGCGATAGCAATAATATTTTAAAATAATCAACAAAATTATTGTTAGTTTTTAAAAAAATTGTAGACAAGGAGGGTGGTTTCAATTATATTTACGCTAAAATAAAAAATAGAAACGAAAAACTGATTGAGAGACTAAGGAGTATTAGATCGTGAACATCGATAAAATACAATTTTTTCGAGGAGAGATCCTACATTGTCTTGCAGATCCTGCCGAAGTTGGAGAGGATATCAGTTACGAGTATTTCCCCGATGG
>JAOZLO010000413.1:3017-3495 GCA_029934775.1 Desulfocapsaceae bacterium | reverse complement strand
GTCGTCGTCCGGGTCATCCCAATAGGTTCCGTCTTCAATTGATTCGACACGGGCTGCGATCTCCTGGCGCAGTTCTTCTATTCCAGCCAGCAGGTCAGCTGGCTGTTCCTCTGATGGTTCGGTGTTCTGTTGTTTACTGTTCGGCAGGCTGGAGTAGAAAGTCTGCAGGAAGTCATTCCTTTTTCTGGCATCTACTTGTTTTGCAAGGGAAAGTATCAGCTGTACAAGAGATTCTTTATCAAGTGATTGGCACAGGTTTTCAATTGTCTCAAGGTATGGCCGCAGGGAAGGTTGTGTTGTTTTCATAATGTCCACGTAGTGTATGATTGATATCTGGAACAACTCGTTTCACGCACTATAACATACCAGGGGTGTCATATAGTGATACCCTGATATTTTTTTAAAGTTTTTTGTTGTTCCAGGGAATGATGGCAATATAAAATCAGCGATTTTATCCCGGAGGTATCGTGAAAACTTG
>JAOZLO010000413.1:0-3007 GCA_029934775.1 Desulfocapsaceae bacterium | reverse complement strand
TCCGAGTAGAAAGGCTACAAAAGTTTACCAGAAAGAGCGGGGAGGACCAAATGAAATACGATGAAGAAGAAAAGAGTATTATTGAGGCTTATGAAAGTGGGAAAATGAAACTTTCTATACCATTAAAAAGAGAGATTGAAAGTATTAAATCTATAGCTAAAAGTACTTTTAAAAAAGATAAAAGAGTTATCCACCGATATATAAAAGGGGAATTAATATTCAGTAATGGATAAAAAATAAGAATGCAGAGAAGAATCACAAAATTTTTTCAACACCGCTGTAGAAAAAATAGCAGGAGAAAATTACCAGAAAAGATGCACAGCCCCCTATAAGCCGCCTATAGAAAACATCGCTGAAAAAACGTCTCCCTCTGGCAACTCCAAAGGAAATCAGCGCATACCATGCCAGATCAGCAAGAATATGACCGAGAAAGAAGGCTGCAATGCCCATCATGCCATATTTAACAGAGTGTAAAATATAGCCGAGTCCGATGGATGCCCACCATATTATCCAGTAGGGATTTGCCAGGCTGAACAGGATACCGGTGATTACCAGATTTTTGCTTTTGGTTTTTTCCGTAGCCACGTCCAGGTGAAGGCCGGGCAGGCTTTTGAACATGGAGAAAGCCATCCAGAGTAAGATGCTGCCTCCCACAAGTGAAATGAAGATAAAGACATCATTTCGTTGAAGAAGTGGTGCCAGCCCTAACAGCAATGCCGTTATAAGTGACAGTTCAAGAATACCATGGCCGAAAATCAGTAAAGGCCCGGCAATTGCACCTCGACGCGTACTCTCGCTTATTGTTACAGTGAGTAAAGGCCCGGGCATCAAGGCCCCTGACAGGGCTATCAGGAAAGATGAACAGAATATTGTGATGAGAGTCAGAGCCATGTTCAGTTATGTGGTCGAGGTGTAAACAGATCTGTGAGAAGTAGATGCATACTATAAGTCAAGATAGGAATTTTTTCCATTGATATTCAGGAGGGTTAATTTATTCTTTGATATTTTAGCCAGATAGGACTACACATACATACTTCTTACACTACTACATATCGAAACCAGAGAAATTGGAGATAAACAATGGATAAGCATAAACCGCTGTGGATACCGACACAATCGCAGATAGATGAATCGTTGTTAGGGCAGTTTATCGTGTATGTGTCGAAAAAACATGACCACCATATAAGCAGTTATGCTGAACTCTACGAATGGTCTCTTGACGAAAAAGAAAAATTCTGGACTTCGGTCTGGGATTATTGCCGAGTTATCGGGGAAAAAGGGGAAAAAATTCTTGTAGACGGAGATGACATTGAGAGGGCAATATGGTTTCCCGAAGCACAGCTCAATTTTGCAGAAAACCTGTTGAAGGAAAAAACTGACACCACAGCTATTTATTTTCAGGCCGAGGATAAGGTTACCAGCGAGTTGACATGGAAGCAGCTTTATGAACAAGTTTCATCCGTTGCAGCATGGCTGAAATCCGAAGGGGTTGCCAAGGGAGACCGGGTTGCCGGGTTGCTGCCGAATATGGCGGAGACTGTAGTGGCTATGCTGGCCTCAGCAAGCCTGGGAGCTGTGTGGACATCGACTTCTCCAGATTTTGGCAAAGAGAGTGTTATAGATCGCTTTGGCCAGACAGCGCCTAAAATTTTATTTACCGTTGATGGCTATTTTTATAACGGTAAGATCATTGATATTCGCGATAAAGTCGTTGGGATTCTTAAAGAATTACCGACTATTAAGCAGACTGTTGTGGTCAAACTTGCCGGCCTGGAAGGGGATTTACCTGGAAAAGAGTGGTTGGATATTGTGTCTGAGGCTGGGAAAGAGACAATTGATTTTCAGCCGGTGGGCTTCAATGACCCGCTTTATATACTTTATTCTTCGGGCACCACAGGTAAACCCAAGTGTATTACCCATAAGGTTGGTGGAGTCTTGCTGCAGCATTTAAAAGAGCTGCAGCTGCACAGCGATGTGAAACAGGGTGACAGGATTTTCTACTTTACCACCTGTGGCTGGATGATGTGGAACTGGCTGGTGAGTGGCCTGGCTTGCGGGGCAACCCTGGTGCTCTATGACGGCTCACCTTTTTATCCGGGTGGTAATGTTCTCTGGGATTATGCCGAAAGAGTGGGAGTGACCCTTTTTGGTACATCGGCAAAGTATATTGATACTTTGAAAAAACAGGAGATCAGGCCGGGAGAAGATCACGATCTTTCTACGCTGAGAACACTCTGTTCAACTGGGTCGGTCCTCGTTCCTGAGAGTTTTGATTTTGTCTACGAGGCAATAAAAGAAGATATCTGTTTAGCTTCCATTTCAGGTGGTACCGATATAGTCTCCTGTTTTGTGCTCGGCTGTCCGATTCTTCCGGTGTACAGGGGGGAGAGTCAGTGCCGGGGGCTTGGCCTGGCAGTAGAAATTTTTGATGCTGAGGGGAAGGCTCTTAAAGGAGAAAAAGGCGAGCTTGTATGCACACAGACATTTCCCTCTCAGCCGGCTTTTTTCTGGGGGGATGAGACTGGAGAGAAGTACCACAATGCCTATTTCGCAAAGTATGAAAATATCTGGCATCATGGTGATTATGTCAAGCTTACGGATCATGGCGGGGTGGTAATTTATGGACGGTCGGATGCTACTTTGAATCCCGGTGGGGTGCGTATTGGAACTGCCGAGATCTATCGTTATGTTGAGCAACTGGATGAGGTGATTGAAAGCATCGTGATTGGTCAGGATTGGGATAATGATGTCCGTGTTGTTCTGTTTGTTGTTTTACAGCCGGGAGAAGTGCTGGACGATGATTTACAGACAAAGATAAAAAAAGTTATCCGGGGCAACTGCACTCCAAGACATGTTCCTGGAAAAATCATACAGGTAGCTGAAATTCCACGGACAAAGTCAGGAAAAATTGTCGAACTTGCAGTACGGAAAGTTATTCACAACCTGCCGGTAGAAAATATAACAGCTCTGGCTAACCCGGAGGCCTTGGAGTTATATAAAAATATTT
>JAOZLO010000055.1:8125-11215 GCA_029934775.1 Desulfocapsaceae bacterium | reverse complement strand
TAAAGATTTTTCGGCATTGAACAGTTATGTTCGCAGTGCTCACCGTAATTCAGATGTCGTTTTCCTGTTTTACCGGGATAAGGAGAAAAAACCACTTACCCGCTATCTGAACCGAAAAAATGCGAAGCTGAAATCATTCCTTTCCAAAGGAAGGCCCGATATCGGCAAGATCATCCAGGCGGGTAAGGATGACCCTGATGTCCTGGTCCTGAATCAAGATATTACATCCGATGGTGATATTGTCGGCAGCGTCACCCTGGCTATTGACAGGACTGAGGCTCGACAGCAGATGGAGGAGATGAAAAATCGTTTCGATGATCTGGTTACAGGGAACAGTGAACAGGTCAAGTCTATTCTTGGCAGAGAATCAGAAGTTATCAGCACAGATCTGCACAAAGTTGTAACGCAGGTTAGACAGGATGTTTCAGAGCGCTCGAGTAGAACCGTTGCCGACATTACAGATATGAGCAGCAATTTGAGCAGCAAAACGCGCAATCTGTTTATTATCGGCTCTATTATCGGTTTTGCCCTGCTTCTTGCTATTCTGTTGATCAATGCCCGTTCTCTTCTGAAGATGCTGGGCGGTGAGCCTGCTGCCATGGTAAAACTCGCGCAGTCTATTGCAAATGGTGATTTGAAAAACAGTGGTCATGAAAAGGCAACCTCCGGTAGTCTCCAGGCAGCCCTTCAGGAAATGAGCAAAAAACTGAGTCGCCTGATCGGTAATATCGTTGGAGAAGGAAGGGCTCTCACCGCAACTTCCACTGAGCTTGCTCTCGCTGCTGAAGATATGAGCGGAGGTGCAGAACAGTCTGCCGCCAGGGCTGATACAGTGGCTGCTGCCACGGAAGAAATGAGCGTTAATATGGGGTCGGTAACCATGGCCAGTGAGCAGGCTGCGCAGAATGTCAATGTGATGGCTACTGCCATGGAAGAGATGTCCTCTGCGATTCAGGAAATTGCCGGCAATACTGCAAAAGCGAGCTCGATGACCGGTGAAGCGGTGAACTTTGCGAAAAGTTCCTCGGAAAAGGTCAATCAGCTCGGTAGTGCTGCCCGTGAGATCAGCAAGGTAACAGAGGTGATAACTGAAATCTCCGAGCAGACTAATCTGCTGGCTTTGAATGCAACCATTGAGGCAGCGCGGGCTGGGGAAGCCGGTAAAGGATTTGCCGTGGTGGCCAACGAGATCAAGGAACTTGCCAAACAGACGGCAGAGGCCACCGGTGAGATTAAGGCGAAGATCGATTCTATCCAGTCTTCCACTGATGACACAGTGACAGACATAACAGAGATCAGCTCGGTGATTGACAGCGTGAATGAGATCGTTTCCACTATTGCCGCAGCTGTAGAAGAGCAGACGGCAACTGCCGCCGATATTTCCAATAATGTCAATGAAGCAGCAAACGGTATAAGCGAAGTGAATGAAAATGTCTCCCAGGCTTCGGCGGTTGCCAGCGAAATTGCCCAGGATATTATTGGTGTCAGTCAAGTATCGCAGGATACCCGGGAGGGCAGCCTGCGACTGCAGGAAAGCGCGCAGAAGCTCAAAAAAATTGCGAGTACAATAAGCCGGGAAACTGGTCGTTTCGATCTGGGGGCAAGTGCTCAGGGTCAGACCGGTCAGCATACTGTTTCATCTGTTCGGCCCCTTCTTCGCTGGAACGATTCATTGTCAGTAGGTATTAATTCTATTGACAGTCAGCACAGGGTGCTTGTCGATCTGATAAATGATCTGTACAAGGAAATGAATATCAGAGGAGGTAAGGCGGTCCTGGCCAGTGCCCTTGCTAAACTCATTGAGTATACAGGTACCCATTTTCAACACGAAGAACAACTCTTTGCCCAGCATGACTATTCTGACCAGAAAAACCATAAGGAAATTCATCGTAAACTGGTAGCTCAGGTCGTTGACTTTCAGGAACAGTTCAAAAAGGGTGATGCGGATGTTTCACTTGAGCTGATGGAGTTTCTGAAAGACTGGCTGGTCGACCATATCAAAAAAACAGATAAGCAGTATGCCCCATTCTTACAGAGCAAGGGAGTTGCATAGGAATGGACGTCAGGGGTGTGAGAAGAGAGGATAAAAAGAGGTAGCCAGGCAGACAGCAGTGAGATTGTCTGCCAGGTAATGAAAATAGAATTACCTGGCAAATGCCCCAACGGCGAGGGCCTTTTGCAGTTCTTCTACAGGGGCGTAATCAAGGGGATCAGCCCAGCCGATAATTTTGGCTTTTTTTGCTTCAGGATCCTCTTTTTTGATCTGTTTCAGCGCAGCGACAATTTCCCCGGCAAGCGCATCAGATGTGGCAGCTGTTTTGGCAAGGGGCCACTCAGGATAGAGGGTTGTGGAGTAGACAAAGGGAAAGTCAGCCTGGCTCTGTTTATTGATGGTTTTAAAATCTTCCATGGCTATGTCACCGTTTGCCGCCATACGCTCCAGAGTGTCGGTGCGTACTGTGCCGGCCTCCACAGTTTCGTTCTGAACTGCAAATACAACATTGTCATGTTTACCGCCAAATTCAACTTTGGCAAAATCTGTGAAAGGGTCTATGCCTGCATCCTTGATGGTTTTGTACGCCATCTGCCAGCCGCCAAACGAAGATTTTTTGACCGCCATAAACGTTTTTCCTTTGACATCGGCCAGGCTGTTGATGCTGTCATTGTAGGTAGGAGTAATAATCACACCACCAAAAGAATCGAGTGCCTGCCCCTGTCGGGAGTTGATCATGGTGGCAATTGCAGTCGCTCCAAATTTCACTTTGGCGGTGACAAACATCGAGGAGTTAATGAGAAAAAAGTCGACTTCGTTTGCTTCAATGGCTGGGTTGACTTTATCGAAATCAAGGGGGACAATTTCAACAGTTTTCCCCAGTTTTGTTGTGAGATATTCACCGGTGGCAGACCATTTTTTCAAGGCTTTGGCTGGGCCATTTTTAGCAAGAACCCCAAACTTAATCCTGTCTCCCGCCTGTGCCGAACAGGCAAACAGAAAAAAGAACATTACAAAAAAAACTGAAAGATGTTTTTTCATGAATAACTCCTGAAGAATATTGATGTTCTCAAACCTCCTGTTTCCCATCCGGTAAG
>JAOZLO010000055.1:0-8025 GCA_029934775.1 Desulfocapsaceae bacterium | reverse complement strand
AATAACTCCTGAAGAATATTGATGTTCTCAAACCTCCTGTTTCCCATCCGGTAAGGGCAGAAACGTGGAAGAATGAAGCGGATGAAAATATTCTCATAATAATCTTTTCCGGTAGCCTTCAAATTTTTACCGGACTATGATATCGTGAATGAAATCAGGAGGGAAATAAACTGAATCTGACCTCGATCCATGCTCAAGAAAAACACTATGTCCACTAATCCTGTTCAAAAAACCAGTTTTCGTACTTTGACCCGTGGCCTGGGGCGTACCCTGTTTCTCAGCCTGCTCTGCTTTTCTCTGCTGCCTTTGATATTCACAGCCTGGCTGAATTATCAAAAGAGTCGAAGCAGTCTCTACGGCATAGAAACAAAAAAATTAGAAGCATCCCTGCATATCCGTTCGCTTTATTTCAGCAGCTATTTTCAGGAACGAATGGATGATTTAACGGTACTGGCCGGAGAGGATAACAACGTCAGTTTGCTCTCTGAACTGTCAGCATCTTTTGAGCGCAGTAACAGCTCATTGGATCGGTTTCTCAAATCTTCTGATTATGCTCGTATCATTCTGGAATATGGTGAAAATCCAAAAAAATTTCTCAAAATTTCAGGAAGTAGGGATCTATTGTTCATGGATACCCGGGGTAACATCCTCTACTCCGTAGCTGCTGAAAAAGATTTAGGAACCAATATTGTACATGGGCCATACAAAGATACGGAAGTTGCACGTGTTTACCGTATTGCCCTGGAAACCGGAGAGGCCGCTTTCTCCGACCTGTCATACTACGAGCCTTCCAACAACCAGGAAGCCATTTTTGGTGCTAATGTGGTAACTGGCGAGAATGGTGAGAAAATAGGGATACTTGTCATACAACTTAACATTGGTCCAATTGACACTATCATGTCTGATTCTACCGGCCTTGGGGAAACCGGTCAGATATTTCTGGTGGGGAGAGATGGGACTCTGCGCAGTAAGTTGCGAAGTGACCCGTCCCAAAAAAACCTCAGCCACTCCGTCGATAATCCTCTTGTTGTTTCCTGGCTTGCCGAAGAAAAGAAACGCCAACGGGGAGTTCAGTTTGATCACGAAAAAAATATTCATGAAGGATTTCAGTTTGCCGTGTATTCCGGATCCAGCGGCAATAAGACCATTGGTGTGTCCAGCAATTTAGTATTGTTGGAAAATGATTCTCTTCATCTGCTGATGGTGGCCGAAATAGATATTGACGAGGTCTACCTGGCTGCCGAAAAACAGATGCGTACCAGCCTTATGGTACTGTTTGTAACTGCAGGCCTGGTTACTCTGCTCGCTATAATCCTTACCCGTCGTTTAACCATCCCGTTGGGGTATTTAACGAATTGGGCCAGACAGGCTGCTTCCGGGGGAGATTTGACCGTACAAAACATTAATACCCCGAATAATGAAATCGGTGCTTTATACGAAAGTTTGAAAACGATGGTGCGTGCTCTTCAGGCAGTGGAGAGCGGACGTGATGAACGGGACTGGCTGAAGACGGGTGCGGCTGAGATCCATACAGCCATACAGGGAAAACAGGATATTGTTTCGCTTGGTCAGGCATCTTTATCCTGTCTTGCCTCATATCTTGATTTCCAGGTGGGAGCCTTTTTTGTAATGGATAATAACAGTCTCCGCTTGTCTGCAGGTTATGCCTATAGAGGTAAGAAAGACAGCCCTGAAAGTTTTAAACTGGGCGAAGGTGTAGTTGGTCAGGCAGCTCTGGATAAAAAGAGTATCTTGCTCAATAATATCCCTGATGATCACCTGGGTTTAGAGATCTGCTCCGGTCTTGGTGGTTTTGCACCTCGATCTATTCTGGCAGTACCTCTCATCCATGATAATGAAACTAAAGGTGTTCTCGAGTTTGCTGCTCTCCATGACATTGCCGAAAGGGAGGTCTCTTTTCTTGAAAACATTGCTGGATCAATTGCTGTAGTTATTCATGCCGCTCTTTCCAGGGAGCAGCTGGCCCTTCTTCTGGAAGAGTCCCAGACTCAGGCTGAAGAATTGGTGAGTCAGCAGGAAGAACTGAGGCAGACCAACGAAGAGCTTGAAGAACAGACACACCTCCTTGGAGAGCAGAAAAAATCGCTCAACAGCCAGAATATTGCATTGAATCGAGCCAGGGAAGAGGTTGAAAAAAAGGCGGAAGAAATTGCCATAGCTTCCCGTTATAAGTCTGAATTTCTGGCCAATATGTCCCATGAACTGCGCACGCCACTCAACTCTATCCTACTTTTGTCAAGACATCTGTCGAACAATAAAGATGCGAACATGACTGAAAAACAGATAGAATGCGCCGCTACTGTTCACAGTTCCGGGAGTGAACTGCTCAATTTGATCAACGAAATACTGGATCTTGCCAGGGTGGAATCAGGTAAAATGGCTCTTGAATTGGATAATTGCTTTGTAGAAGATATAACCAGTGCTATGGAAAGAAATTTTCAACCGGTTGCAGATAGTAAAGGGATTGAATATAGAGTTAAAATAGCGGCTGATATGCCGGAATCATTCCGGACGGATTGTCAGCGATTGTCACAGATCATCAAAAATCTTCTCTCCAACGCCTTTAAATTCACAGAAAATGGAAGTGTTATTTTTGAAATCTGTATGCGGGACGGTGAACTGCCTGTTACTTTTATGGTTAAGGATAGTGGTATAGGTATCAGTGATGATAAGGTAGAAACAATTTTTCATGCCTTTCAACAGGAAGATGGTTCCATCAGCCGGAAATATGGTGGTACAGGACTCGGACTTTCCATCTCCAGAGAACTTGCTGCCCTGCTGGGGGGATGTCTTGATGTTACAAGCAGCCCGGGGCGGGGTTCTGTTTTTACTTTGTCACTTCCTGGAAATGGCAAGGTAAAAAATGCACAGTCCAGCGAAACTGCTTTATCGTCCGATTCTGCAACTTATATGAAAAGGAAGGTCAATACGGGGGATGCGATTTTTGCTGAACCGGTGGCAGAGATCATAGAATACGTTCCGGATGACCGTAAAGAGGTCACTAAAGATTCTCGCTCTATCCTGATAATCGAAGATGATATGGATTTTGCCAAAATCCTTCGAGATACTGCCAGAGAAAAAGGATTCAAGGCACTCATTGCAGAATCAGGAGAAACCGGGCTCCAGCTTACTGAACTTTATGAACCGGATGGGATTATCCTGGACATGGGATTACCCGGTATGGATGGGAAGGGTATTCTCTTTCGGCTCAAAGACAATCTTGGTACCAGACATATCCCGGTTCATATCATTTCAGCCATTGACAAAACCATTGAACCTATGCATATGGGGGCTGTTGGATATCTGACCAAGCCAGTGTCTATGGAGGCCATGGACACTGTATTCAGTCGAATTGAAAGGGTATTGTCAAAAGAAGTGAAAAAAATTCTGGTTGTTGAAGACGATGAGGTGATGCAGCAGGAAATCACCACCCTTCTCGGAAATGGTATCGTCAAAACCACAACTGCAGCAACGGGAGCAGAGGCAAAGGCACTTCTTGAAAAAGAGAATTTCGACTGTATCATACTTGATCTCGGGCTGCCTGATATGAAAGGTACCGAGTTGTTGAAGGAACTGAAAAGAGAGAACGACTTTTACACTCCCGTTATTGTCCATACTGCCAGAGAGCTGACTACTGAAGAACGGAAAATGCTTGATAGTCTTGCTGACAGTATCGTTGTAAAAAATGTAAAGTCTATGGATAAACTGCTGGATGAAAGCAGCCTTTTTATTCATCGGGTTGCAGCGGATATCCCGGAAGAGAAGAGAGAAGTGATCAGACGGCTTCACGATCGAGAGGCTATTTTGGAAAACAAAAAAATATTGATTGTGGACGATGATATGCGCAATGTTTTCAGCCTTGTCAGTATCTTGGAAGAGAAGGGGATGAATACTGTTGTTGCAGAAAATGGTTTGGTTGCCCTTACAAAACTCCAGGAGAACCCGGATATTGACCTTGTACTCATGGATATTATGATGCCGGAGATGGACGGCTATGAGGCTATGAGAGAGATCCGTAAAATGAATTCAAAGCTTGCCAGCGTCAGTATCATAGCCCTTACTGCCAAAGCTATGAAGGGGGACCGAACTAAATGTATTGAAGCTGGAGCCAGCGACTACCTGTCCAAGCCGGTAGATGCAGATAAGCTGTTTTCAATGCTGCGGGTTTGGTTATATTGACTATAAGAGTTCTTTTTCAGGATCGCCATTTCCTGCATGGTAAAAAAATGAAGTTCAACGATATTGATACCGAAAATATAGAAATAGAGTTACTTCTTGAAGCCATTTATCAGAAATATGACTATGATTTCAGAGGTTATTCCAGGGCGTCAATTAAGCGCAGGTTAAAACGCAGACTTTCTCTGTCTGGTCATGCAACATTAACAGATATGCAGCGTGAGGTTCTTTATGATCCGGATTTTTTTCATGTCCTGCTGCAGGATCTGTCTATTAATGTTACAGAGATGTTTCGAGATCCATCATTTTATAAGGCCGTAAGAGAGGTTGTTCTGCCACTCCTTGCAGAGCGTGAGATTATCAAAATATGGCATGCTGGCTGCTCCAGTGGAGAGGAAGTGTATTCTATTGCGATTTTGTTACAGGAACTGGGACTGTATGGAAAATCACTGATTTATGCAACGGATTTTGATGAGACTATACTCAGCAAAGCAAAAGAGGGCATCTATCCTGTAGATCTTTTGCAGGCCTATACCAGAAACTACAGGGATAGTGGTGGTGTTGGATCTTTTGCCGATTACTATTCAGCCCGCTACGAACTTGTCCTTATGGATAAGGCATTAAAGGAAAATATCGTTTTCTCAAATCATAACCTGGTGACTGACGGAGTTTTTGGTGAAATGGATCTGGTTTTTTGCCGTAATGTATTGATTTATTTCAAGAGGGAGCTGCAGGATCGAGTTTTCAGGCTGTTTAAAGAAAGTTTGTGCACTGGAGGCTTTCTGTGCCTGGGGACAAAGGAGACTGTCAGGATTTCTCAGTACACCGGCACCTTTGCGGACGTTGTAAAAAAAGAAAAAATATACAGAAAAAATTAGCATCACGATTCCGATGACAACTGATAAATCATATGAAGCGGTGGTTATGGGTGTTTCGGCAGGTGGTCTGCATGCCCTGGAAACGGTTCTTCCTCAGTTACCTGCTGATTTTAGTTTGCCTGTAATGATTGTACAGCACAGAACCAGGACCAGTGATGACTTCTTACTCAGATTTCTTGACGAACTCTGCCTGCTGCGAATTGTCGAGGCTGAGGATAAAGTGGGGGTTCAGAAAGGCTATATCTACCTTGCACCTCCAGGTTACCATCTTCAGGTAGAAATGGATCGAAGCTTGTCACTATCCGTTGACCCTCCGGTTAACTGGTCTCGCCCTTCGGTGGATGTGCTTTTTGAAACCGCAGCTGATGTTTATCGAGATAAGCTGGTGGGAGTTGTTTTGACGGGAGCAAACCGTGATGGCAGCGCAGGTCTTGCCAGAATTAAACAACTGGGAGGGCTCGGCGTGATTCAAGATCCCGAAACGGCGGAAGCACCACAGATGCCGCAGGGGGCAATTGACGTGGCAGGGGGAGATCGTATTTTGTCACTTGTTCGGATCGGACAATTTCTTGCGACTTTGAAAAATGAAGGCAGGCGTAGATTTTGATTTATGTTCTCACATAAAAAGTATAAATAATAAAATAATGGAAAAGCCAAAAATTCTGATTGTAGATGACAGACCTGAAAACCTCTTGGCCCTGGAGTTGCTTTTTGAAGAAATACCCTGTGAGATTTTCAGGGCTTTGTCTGGTAATGAGGCTCTGACTCAGGTAGCAGGAAACGATTTTGCCATGGTATTACTCGATGTTCAGATGCCGGACATGGACGGATTCGAAACCGCAGAACTCATGCGTGGTAATAAAAAAACCAGCCATGTGCCAATTATTTTTGTAACTGCTCTCAGTAAGGAACAGCGCCATGTTTTTCAGGGCTATAAATCGGGAGCGGTGGATTATCTCTTTAAACCTGTCGAACCTGAGGTTTTATTAGGTAAAGTCTCCGTCTTTCTTGAATTATATCGACACAGGAGAGGACTGGAGGCAGCACAGGAGGAACTTCTCAGGCAAAAGAAAATACTGGAAGAAGTTTCTATTAAAGATGACCTGACCGGGCTGTACAATCGCAGGCACCTGAATACTGTTTTGAGACAGGAATTTGAGCGCAGTAAGCGCTATGGTACAGACTTATCCTGCCTGCTGCTCGACCTGGATCATTTCAAAAAGGTAAATGATACTTACGGGCATGGATTTGGTGATACCGTTCTCCGTGAATTCGCTCACCGATTAACCAACTCAATACGTTCGTCTGATTTTGCCTTCCGCTTTGGTGGAGAGGAGTTCCTGCTTCTTCTGCCCCAGACTGATATTGCAGGAGCAAAACAGACTGGAGAGAATATACGTTTGTGTCTTGCAGCTGAAAACATCGAAGATATTAATCATTCTGCAGCAGTAACTGTGAGTGTTGGCGTGTGTTCATACCGTCAACAGCACCCGGAATCTCAAGACGATCTGATTGCTCTTGCTGACAAGGCACTCTACGCAGCAAAAATGAATGGCCGAAACCAGGTGGCAATCGGTTGATTCAATGAGTGATACTTGGTAAAAGATTCCCCTCGATCAATTCATTTAAAGCACCGGAAGTCACCAACCCGTTTGCCTTCTCAATATCCGGTGCAAAATACCGATCCTGATCGTAGAAAGGGACAAGTTCACGAAGCATGCTTTTTGCTTTTTCAAGAGAATCAGATGTCTTCAGGGGTGCTCTGAAGTCTAAGCCCTGACAGGCAGCAAGAAGTTCAATCGCCAGAACACCGGCACTGTTCTCAGCCATATCCAAAAGCCTTCGTCCGGCAAAAGTTGCCATTGAGACATGATCTTCCTGGTTAGCAGAAGTGGGTAAACTGTCTACTGAGGCAGGATGGGCAAGAGATTTGTTCTCGCTTGCAAGAGCGGCAGAGGTTACCTGAGCGATCATAAAACCTGAGTTGAGCCCACCCTTTTCCACAAGAAAAGGGGGAAGTTTACTCATATGGGTATCAATAAGCAGGGCGATTCTTCTCTCTGAAATTGATCCAATCTCTGCAAGAGCGAGGGCAAGATTGTCGGCTGCCATTGCAACCGGTTCAGCATGAAAATTACCACCCGAAATAATATCGCAACTATCTGAGAAAACCAGCGGATTATCGGATACAGCATTGGCTTCTACTTCCAGCGTTACTGCGCTGTTTCTAATTTGACTGAGACACGCCCCCATCACCTGAGGCTGGCATCTGAGTGAATAAGGATCCTGAACGCCCTCACAGTATTTATGAGAAGCACCAATTTCGCTCGTTTCACCCAGCAGATGGCGATAAGCGGCAGCAGAATCAATCTGAGCCTTGTGACCACGGACTTCATGGACTAAAGCTTCGAAAGGCCGCCTGCTGCCAAGCGCTGCTTCCAGGCAGAGACTACCGGTGACAACTGCAGCAGCAAAAAGGTCCTCGGTGGCAAATAAACCCTCAAGCGCAAAAGCTGTTGAAGCCTGGGTGCCATTAAGGAGAGCCAACCCTTCCTTTGGGCCAAGTATAACCGGTTTCAGCCCTGCAATTTTCAAACCTTCACTGCCCGATATACGGTTGCCCTTATGAAAAACCTCACCTTCTCCCAGTAAAATTGTACTCATATGAGCCAGCGGTGCAAGATCTCCTGAAGCACCCACCGATCCTTTCTTGGGAATGCATGGATATACATCTGCGTTAACCAGTTTTATCAATGCTTCAATAACTTCCAGTCTAATGCCGGAATAGCCGCGAGCCAGGCTGTTTATCTTCAGTACCATCAGTAGCCGTACAGTTGACTCATTCATGAAATTCCCAATTCCAGCTGCATGGGAAAGGACGATAGCACGTTGCAGATGTTCAAGTTCCTCATTTGGAATGACAGTATTTGCCAGTAAGCCAAAACCGGTA
>JAOZLO010000412.1 GCA_029934775.1 Desulfocapsaceae bacterium | reverse complement strand
CGCCATTCCACCTGAGGCATGGGCCAGATGCCATATTCGGTTTATTGCCGGGTCAGATCCTGATATCTTTATTCCGGCAATCAGAGAACATCTGGACAAGCATGGCTTTTCCTCAGTAGTCGTTGATCCAGTGCCTAACAACTACGGGCTTGCTACCCGTATGGATCCGGATAACCCCTGGGTTGAGTTTACAACATCCTCCTTTGAGGCCACTCTGGATAAAAAAGTTGCATTTCTGCCAAACCTTGGCGGGACCTTACCAAATGATGCTTTCAGCCACATCATCGGATTACCTACTATCTGGGTGCCGCATTCATATGGTGGCTGCAATCAGCATGCACCGGATGAGCATTTTATCGGCGCAATTGCAAGAGAGGGGCTGCAGCTGATGACCGGGCTTTTTTGGGATATCGGTGAAAATAAAGCGGATTTTATCAAGGGAGAGTGAAATGACATCAATGGCTGCCTGTTTTAAGGAATGTTGTAAAAAATATAACTCAAAAACAGCCATATCTTTTCTCAGGGAAAGCGGAGTAGAAACCAGGATGTCTTTTCTCGATCTGGATAAAAACTCAGATAAAATGGCTGACCTGTTACTGCAGCAGGGGGTTGAAAAATCAAATAATGTTGTCCTTCTCCTTGATAAGTCCCTGCTTTTTGTTGTCGCTTACTTTGCCTTGCAAAAAATAGGTGCAATTACTGTGCCCCTTAATCCCGGTTTTAAAAAGTCTGAGCTCACCTATCTGTTAAATGATGCTGCACCGTCACTGATTCTTGTCAATCCGGATAAGAGTGAAATGATAAAGCAGATAGATTCCAGTCTCCTCTGTATGGAAATTGATACCACAATCCCTTTTCAGGAGATGGCCTGGCCGAATTACAGCGCAGGCGGGCTGGAAAAAGTGGATCTGAGCCCTGATGACCCGGCACTTATCATTTATACATCAGGGACCACAGGTGACCCTAAAGGTGCTGTTTTAACGCAGAGAAATCTGATTAATGATGTGGAAAATATAATCAACATCTGGGAAATATCAGATGCTGATACGATCTGTCATATTTTGCCTCTTTTTCATGTTCACGGATTATGTTTTGCTCTTCATACTCCATTGATGGCAGGGGCGCATGTAGTACTCTTTGACAGGTTTATTGCTGAAAAAGCAATTGATATATTAAGAGAAAGAGATGGTGATCTGGCCTGCTCTGTATTCATGGGAGTTCCGGCCATGTACTCAAAACTTATTGATACTTTAAGCGGGAAACCGCACCCTGATTTTGATCATATGAGATTATGGACTTCAGGGTCAGCGCCATTACCGGCCAAGGATTTTCATAAGATCAAGCACACATTCGGCAAGGAGGTTGTGGAGCGGGAGGGTATGTCGGAGACGGGCATGAATTTCTCCAATCCCCTGCGCGGAGATAAAAAACCAGGATCCATCGGACTACCTCTCCCAGGACTTGAGGTAAGAATAGTAGATCCTGATAGTTTTATGGATGTAGAACCCGGGCAGGTTGGTGAGTTCTGGCTTAAATCTGACTCCATTTCATCCCGTTACTGGAAAAAACCTGAGGAAACAGATAAAACCTTTGAACAGGGCTGGTTCAAGACCGGCGATCTGGGAAAGAAGGACGACAGTGGATACTACTATCTCACAGATCGGTTGAAGAACATCATCATTACAGGGGGGGAAAATGTTTCACCCAATGAGGTGGAAGCAGTGATCAGTAAGCTTGATGAGGTTGTCGAAGTATCGGTTGCAGGACTTTTAGATGAAAAATGGGGAGAAAAAATTGTAGCTGCAGTGGTTAAATCTCCAAACTCAGGTGATATATCCGCTGCAATTAAAGTGATATGCAAAGAGCATCTCCATGACTGGAAATGCCCGAAAAAAGTGGTCTTCGTTGAAAAATTGCCAAGAAACAGTATGGGTAAAATTTTAAAGGAAGAGCTTAAAAAATTATTTTAATTGATGGTGTTGCCATCTGAAACCTCGATGAACCTTTTTATGAGTTCATTTAAATTTAATTGGGACATAAATCATGGAAAGTGGAATTGTCAAAATACTGGTTACAGAAGAAGAAGTGAAAAACACAGTGAAACGGCTTGGTGCCGAAATCACAGCTTTTTACGGGCAGAAAGATGCGGATTTACTTGTCATTGGTCTACTTCGAGGATCCTTTGTTTTTATGGCAGATCTGGTGCGTGAAATAAAATTGCCCTTAATGATTGATTTCATGACGTTGTCAAGCTATGGAGATGGCACCTCCAGCAGTGGAGACGTGAAAGTTGTTCTGGATCTTGATACATCTATTGAAGGAAGAGACATTCTTATTGTGGAAGATATTGTAGACACCGGTAATACCTTCAGCAAGGTTATCCGGATGCTGCAAAACCGAAATCCACGCTCTTTAAAGGTGTGCACCTTTCTCAATAAACCGGTATGCAGAGTCAAAGATGTGAAGATAGATTTCTGCGGTGTTGATATTCCTGATAAATTTGCTGTGGGGTATGGGTTGGATTATGCCCAGAGATACAGGAATCTGCCCTATATAGGCGTCCTGGACGAGACTTTACTTTAATATCCCACAAGGAGCTTATACCCAGCAGTTTCCGGGTAGAAAATTGCATAAGTTAAATTCTGGATAAATTAATAAATTGAAATATTTACATGGTGCTTTAAGGAATAATGGGGGCTGAATGATATGCGTCATGTTGTTATAAAATGCGGCACAGAATCTCCACATCCGATTACAGGTATTGAGTATCCCATTCCAGAATGTTTGAATAAACTGCGACAAATGACCGACGTAATTGTAACGGAGGATGAACATGAATCCACAATTGCTAATGTTGTGAAGGGAGCCACCGTCCTGATGATAACATATGGGAAAGTTACTCGACGGGTGATTGAAGAGGGCTGTCCTACCCTTAAAGCGATCATCAAGATGGGGACGGGCATCGATTCTATCGATATCGAGGCGGCAAAAGAATATGGTGTACGGGTAATTAATTGTCCGGATTATGCACAAAAATCGGTTGCCGAAGGGGCATTCCTGTTGCTCATAAATTGTATGAAAAAATTTGGAGCTATCCATTGTTTTGTTAAAAATCAGGGATGGATGGGGCCAGGTGAAAATAATAAAGGTTGGAATCTTGAGAATAAGCTTGTTGGAATGGTTGGGCTTGGCCATATTAACTCCCAATTGACCCCTATGTGTCAGGGATTTAATATGAAAATACAGGCATATGACCCCTATGTCACTGCTGAAGTGATGAATAAGCAAAGCGTTCACAAAATCGAGGGGCTGGATCAGCTGATGGCCTCTTCTGATGTGGTTGCTGTTTGTCTTCCACTGAATCAGGAAACAGCTGGAATCATTTCGGAGGATCGCCTGAAACTTATGAAATCAGGCTCTTTTCTGCTCAATGTCAGCCGTGGAGAAATTGTTGATGAATTGGCATTGTTAAAAGTTTTAAAAGAAGGAGCGATTGGAGGGTGTGGTCTGGATGT
>JAOZLO010000411.1:2378-3518 GCA_029934775.1 Desulfocapsaceae bacterium | reverse complement strand
AGATAACAGAGCATCAACCGACAGACAGTCATTCGGGGAATATGGCAAATACAGGCCAAGGCGCCACTCACCATAGCGGTTCACCTATGAATACCAGCCGGACTGGCTCGTTGATGGGATCTCGGTCGGCAGAGATAATGTCGGCAACTGCGAGAAACAGAGAATCAGGATGGTCCCAGGGACATGGTACAGGGCTTCAGACAGGTATTCACAATGTGGAGGATGGTAGTATGATGTCCGGAGCGGCTGGTTTGGACAACGGTATGGGGGGTAGGGATATGGACGGTCACGATAGTGGTGGGATGTCCGGTGGAATGTCTGGAGGGATGGGCACTTCTGGTACTGGTGGAGGAGGGGCCGGTTCCAGCGGAATGGGCAGCGGCAGTTCCGGTGGAGGTAATATGGGGGGAGGTAGCAGTTCTGGTGGCGGACATGGAGGAGGTGGAGGAGGGATGCATTAAAAAATGGTAATTCAACCCAGAAGTCTACAGCAGCGCACCTTGTTTTTTATCCTGGTTCCGACATTTCTACTTTTGATGGGACTGTCAGTTGGCGGCTACCTATATGTGCGCAATATTCTCCTCAATCAGTGGGGAGAAACTGCAATCGCAGAATTGCAGCGAACAGCCCATCAGATAGATATGCGCATGCGCAAACCAAAAGACCTGCTGCAACTTTTACAGGACGACAGGAGTGTAAGTGTAAACAGTCAGATATTTGATTATGTCCTCAAAAAAACAGAGGCCCTTGACGGAGTTATCGCGGTAAAAACTGAGTGGCCAGAGAGAGGTAATACAGGCAGCAGGTCACCAATCAGGAACATGGGTCCAATGATGAGCGGGAGCCACCATTACAAGCTGGACCAATTTAAAATCAGCCTGCCGCGATATGATAGTCGGCTGAATGACCGGACTGTATCTCTGGTGAGTGAATTGCAAAGCAGCGCCGGAACAGGAGGGCGGATTGAGGTTGTGCTTTCATTTGATAAATTTATCGATCAGGTTATTACCGCACCCTGGTGGAAAAGCAACAAAGCATACCTGATAGATGACTCCGGAAATGTCCTTGCCAGTACTTTTGCAGGCGATAAACAACGGGCGGATACACTTTTAACCGCATTTGGAACTGCAAATGCTCTGG
>JAOZLO010000411.1:0-2368 GCA_029934775.1 Desulfocapsaceae bacterium | reverse complement strand
ACAATGAAGCTCAAAGATTCGGGCATGGTTTTCGGTCGCGGCTCGCCACCGGAAGAGGTGAGTGGATTTTATCGACTTGTGGAGGCTCCCTGGACAATGGTGATTATGGCCCCCGGTAAAAAAGTCCTGCAGCCTATCATCCGCTTTAAGCTGATCTATATCTTGTTTATTGCAGGCTCTACCCTATTGATTTTATTTTTTATTCGACGAGCGACGAATAGAATAACCACTATGATAAAGGAAATAACAGCCGCGGCCGAAAATCTGGCGCAAGGTAAATTCGGCCCCGCTCTTCCGGTAACTACCAGGGATGAGGTCGGAGAATTAACGATATGCTTTAACAAGATGACCAAGCAACTCAAACAGAGACTACTGCTCAAAGAGGCGATCAATGTAGCCAGAGAAGTGCAGCAAAATCTCCTACCGCATACCGGATATTCAGCGGAAGGGGTGATCATTGACGGCACAAGCAATTATTGTGATGAAACGGGGGGCGATTATTTTGATATTATCAGATTTCCAGAAGATGACGGAAAAGTCGGGGTGGCTGTAGGAGATGTGGTTGGCCACGGGATAGGCGCTGCTCTTTTGATGACCACAGTACGAGCTCTTCTCCGTTGCAGGATAGCCCAGCCCGGCTCTTTGAATGAGGTGATTAACGATGTAAACACTCTTCTATGTAAAGATACAAATAGAACAGGTAATTTTGTCACATTATTTTACCTGGAGGTTAATCACAGGGAAAGCTCTCTAAAATGGGTGCGTGGAGGTCATGATCCTGCAATAGTATACTCCCCCCGAAACCGTACATTTTCAGAACTTAAAGTGGATGGGGTAGCTTTAGGAGTTGACCCGGGTTGGAGTTTTGAGTGCAATGAACTCCCGCTTCCAGGTGAGGAACAGCTCATTTTTATCGGCAGTGACGGAGTTTGGGAAGTTGAAAATGTTGATGGTGAACAGTTTGGAAAAGATCGCGTCAAACGGATAATGGCTGCAAGCTGCGATTTTGATCCAGATCACATATTACAGTCGATAATTCAAGAAATAACGACATTTAAAGGAGAGAATTCCCAGGATGATGATATTACTCTGGCCATAATCAAGATAACACCGAGTTAGCCCGGGTTTCTCATGAACATTGTGTCAATTTTGCTGTTGCTGCATCATAACCTCCGGCAAGCCTCTTGTCTTATATTTTTACACTGCAACCCAATTATTGGACACATTATATGTCCAATAATTGGACACAACCTGCCGCGCTCCAATTGATTTGGCTCAGAAATCATCGAATAACGACGAAAATCAAGAGACATAAGGATAAAAAAAATAAATATCACAGATGGAACAAAAGATGCATTAAATACAAACATAGCCCCAGGTCAACCAAACGAGCGTAAAATCTGAAAGGAGAAAACCAGTGACAATTTTGATCGATCAAACAAATCTCAGATTGGGCATGCAACTCCTGTTGATACAAAGCATTGTTATGGCAGCCATCTTTTCAATTTATCCTGCAAAGGCCAGCGCTGGGGATAATTTTCTCAGTCTGGAAAAAACTGTTCAGGAGGCCCAGCTCAATGATCCCTGGCTGATCGGTAACCAGCATTCACAATCTGCAGTTGAATTTTTGAGTGTGGCTGCAGGAACATTACCTGACCCGAAAATGACCTTTGGCGTGGTCAATCTGGCTACCGATTCTTTTGATTTCAACCAGGAAGCAATGACCCAGTTCAAGGTTGGAGTGTCGCAAATGTTCCCCCGCGGTGACAGCCTGGGACTGAGACAAAAACAGCTTGAACTGATTGGCAGTCAATTTCCTTTTCAACGCGGGGACCGGAAAGCGAAAATTGTGGTAAGGGTGAGTCAGCTCTGGCTGGACGCATACCTGGCCCAGGAAAGCATTTCTTTAATCGAAAAAGACAGACCCCTGTTCGAACAACTGGCAGACGTGGCTGAGGCTGGTTACTCTTCAGCATTGGGTAGAATCCGACAGCATGACATTATACGTGCTCAACTGGAACTGACCCGGTTAGACGACCGACTTACTGTTTTAAGGCAGAAACAGGAAATGTTTATGGAAAAGCTTTCCGAGTGGTTGAGTGACTACTTCATTGAAGAATACATGAACGAACCCAAAACACAAATACCGGTTGCCTGGTCAACTCTGTCACTGGACAGGGAGCTGCCCGACATAACGATGTTAAATGCACCGCTCTACACTGCAAACCGGGAAGCTGACCCACAGAGACTGTATGAATTCTTTTCGCAACACCCATCGGTAGCCGTCCTGGACCAAAAAATCAAGGCCAGTAAAACCGGCATCGACCTTGCCCGGCAAAAATACAAGCCTGAATGGGGCATCAATGCA
>JAOZLO010000410.1 GCA_029934775.1 Desulfocapsaceae bacterium | reverse complement strand
TTTCAGCAGTAAAGTACAGGTACTAACACTCCACAAGGGGGAGACTAAATTCTGAAAATTGTCTTATTGCGTCCTGAGCCTTTCGCCTTATACAACAATTCGTCAGCCCTGTTCAGAAGTTCATCGAGATTCCTGACAGTTTCGCCTGCTTTCACAACACCTATACTTATAGTGCATCGAATTAAATCACCACGTTCTGCCGTGATTACCAACTGTTCCACCTTTTTCCTGATCAACTCAAGATGCTTCTCAATATCCTTGTGAACAGGGTAGCGACAGATGATTGCGAACTCTTCACCTCCAAGTCGACCAAAAATCGCCCCTTTTTCCAGGTGTTCACTAATAGCGCCGGCTACAGCTTTGATTACTGTATCACCACTCGGGTGACCATAGGTATCGTTGATCTTTTTAAACTTGTCGATATCCATCATGACGGCACATAGACCCGCCGGGCTCTTTGAAAATTTTGCCTCCGCCAATTCAAAAAATTTACGCCTGTTATAAATCCCTGTCATCGGGTCATAGGAGGCTAGAAAATCGAGTTTTTTGATCATTTCCTGCAAATCTTCCGTTCGTTCATTTACTTTCTTATCCAGGGTTTTAATATTATCTTCAATTGTATCAAGCATCCCGTCAAACGTCTGCGCCAGAGTTCCAATTTCATCATCTGCCCGAATGTGGCTCCTGACACTCAAGTCACCATTTTTAACCTGCAAAGCTTTACGTGACAGAGTTTCAATAGGATTAAGCAGTTTTTTCAAAAAATAAGCGCTTATAAAAAATACCAGTGAAAGTAGTATAAAAGAGATAATCCAGAGATATTGCTTGAGTTTATTGGCTGTCGAATTGATCTCGGCAATGTAGGCTGAGCTGCAGATGTACCAGTCAAAATCCTTGTTATAGTCGATCCACGACACCTTGTCATAAATATAGTTGCCTTTATCACTGGGCCTATCCCAGGCATAATAAAGAACATTCTCTCCCGATCTATACGCATCCAGCAGATCATCAAAAATAAAACTCCCCTTCCCTGGATTTTCAAGTTTAAGAAAATTCTTTCCCTCAATATTAGAATTGGGATGGAGTATCATATTCCCCTTTGAGTCAAATATATAAATATAACCGGTATCCGCTATTTTGGTCGTTGTCAGTTGCTTTCTCAGGTTTCTTATCAGTTCAACTTTTTTCGTTTCGACCTCAAGTTCCACACTGTCAAGATAGAGACCGCTACCAATAATCCATTCCCAATCCGGGATATGTTTAGAAAAAGTCAATTTTTTATACAGCTGATCAGTACCTTTCAGTTTGTTCCAGGAATAGCTGTGGAAACCCTGCCCTTGCTTTCTGGCTATCTGTACCATTGGCGGAACTATCAAAATACCTTCAGGATCTCTTACCTCTGACATATCCCTTCCCTGCAAAGACGGGTGACTGATCAATACCGAGTCGTAATTACTGATAAAAAAATACTCATCTTCGCCATATCGCAGGTTGGCAACATATTCCAGTGCTTCTTTCTGTTTTTGCCGTGTTATCTCATCAAAATACACCCCTGTACCGATAATCCAGTCGAGTGGAGCAAAGTAAAAAATATAAGTCAATTTATCTTCGATTTTTCTTGATGTGGGGTTCAGCCATTTATATGAAATAAAACCTTCATTCCGGGTTTTGCAAAGTTTTACAAATTCTCTTATAAAGTATTTACCGTCTGTATCCTTTAGATCTACCAGATCCTGTCCTTCCAGGGTCGGCTGTATTGGATGGAGTACACACTTCGTGTTCCGGTTGATGAAAAAATAACCCGTTCCCCCGTCATATCTGTATAATCTGACAAACTCCCTGATAAAATTCTGCTTATCTTGAGATGTAATCTCCTGCTGACTCTGATGATAAAAACTCGACAAATTCTCTCGAAATGTTTTTACTTCAGAAAGTATATGTTCCTTGACTGCCTCAGGTTGTGCGGAGGCATAGAGCTTTTCGACAAGCGTGAAAGCAACATCGGTAATATTTTTCAGTTCTTCTTTATGAACAGCAATGGAATTTTCTTTATAGCTTTTCAATTCCCGTGCAGTAGACTCGACAACCGTCGAAATTTCCTGTAAGTGTGCCTTTCCGGTCTTCTCCTCGAGATGGATTGTTCTCTCCTCTATTTTTGGCGAAACGAAAAACAAAATCACTCCGGTATAAACCGCTACAATCAGCGTTATCAATACCAGAGCTTTAAAATAGATTTTTGAAAACATTATTTAAAATCCAAATTTTTTATTTAAGCTGAATCCCGATTTATTCCACTAGTCGAGAACTGGGTATTTGAGGAACCAAATAACCAGTCGTCAAAAATAGACATTCTCCCCTCACCCAAAAAGTGTCAATCGCCGTACTATAGCCATAGACATTGAAAAAAACATCATTTTCCTTAATAACTTGCAATATCAGGCAGTCAACCTGGTGAGGTTATCTGGAGTAAGGTACTTAAGAGAAACCAATTGAAAACACCAGTTATTGCTGCTAATCTCTGAACAGATGACTCCATTGAAATTTTGAACTGGCTTTTTACCAGGCCATCAGACTTTAATTGCATCAAATCCCGGGAGGCAAACATGAAACTCAGATATTTTTCTCACTCATCATTCCAAATCACAACTGCCAGTGGCCATATTATCCTGATTGATCCATTTCTCGACGACAACCCGACTTCACCGATTGCATCAGCTGATGTTACCGCCGATTTCATTGTCCTGACCCATGCCCATGGTGATCATATTGGTGATGCATTTAAAATCGCACAACGAACGAATCCACTCTTTATCTGTGTTAATGAACTTGCCAATTACTGCATCGAAAAAGGATTCAGAGCCCATAACATGCATATTGGCGGTTCATACGACTTTGACTTCGGCAGATTAAAATTCACCATTGCCCACCATGGCTCGATGACGCCGGATAACAGCTATGGTGGAGAACCTGCAGGAGTTATCCTGACTATTGATGGTAAATCACTCTATCACACCGGCGATACCGGTCTTTTTTACGACATGAAGCTTATCGGCGAAATGACTTCGATAGATTGTATGCTGCTCCCCATTGGCGATAATTTCACCATGGGAATAACAGATGCGGTGAAAGCTGTAGAACTTACAGCACCCAAACTTGCCATCCCCATGCATTATAATACCTTCCCGGTTATCGAGGCGAACCCCTATGAATTTAAGAAACAAGTTGAGGCCATTGGGAAAAAGGCAATGGTGATGGACTTTGGTGCAGAAATCGATATTTAGTACCTTACTGCTGAAACCCTATCACTCAGTTCAGTACCCCCTTGAGGGGTATAAAAAACAACAGATAAGCGTAGACTTCGGATAAGCACCCTTATAAAGCCAGGGCATAAACTCCGACTTCGAGAAACTTTAACCACAGAGGACACAGAGAGCACAGAGAAGGGAAAAAATCAACTGGCAGCTGTTATCCTAAAAACCTTCAGACTTGCCCGCAGGGCAGTCTGTTTTTTCTCTGTGTG
>JAOZLO010000409.1 GCA_029934775.1 Desulfocapsaceae bacterium | reverse complement strand
CGGAATGTACTATTTCGATTCCTTTATTGTTGTGCGATCCCATATTGTTAGATGAGAGAATCGCTGGAATATCTGTGTATTCTATCACAAAATTGTTTACAACAGATAAAATTTATTTTTCTTACTCCTTTCAGTCGTTGATACCAGTTGACCAACGTTGACAACTGTACACCGCAACTGTAGCTGAAAACTCAATATCGTTGACTTGACACACCAGCTTGTGATTAATTGTTCATTATTTTTGACTCCTGTGCCCCTGTAAAACTATTCACTGTTTCTGGTTCAAATAGTTCTTCTGTGGTGATTAATTGAGCCAGGGTATTAATATTGAATATCTGAGGGGCATAGGTTTCTATTACATCCTTTCCCAGTAACTTATTATGTATTAAATATTCTTTTCCCATTTTTTTCTGGGCCCAGGTCAAAACAGTATCCATCATAGGTGTTTCTACTCCAAGGATTTCAGCTATTCCTTTATATATACAGAGTCCATAAGGAATATCTTCAGTAAAATATCGGTTACTAAAGTCTGGTATCCAGCCACCTTCAATTTTTGTCATAGGAGTATGAAACCCTTTGTAGCCTGAATTTGTTCGAAATATCTGCTTCAAATTTGACGTATCTTCTATTTTTCCGGGATATACTTTTGGTATACTTTCAGTTATTGGAAGGATATCCTGAAGAATTCTCACTTCAGATTTTTCTTCAATACACTTGCAAATAGTCTGAAGTTCATCACTGACCTTTTCAATGCAATTCGCAGAAAAATCATCCATATCTTCATAAAAGAGAGGATTTTCCTTATAAACTTCTCCTTCTTTATGATCTCTAAAAAGACCATACAACCGGGCGGGGTGAATTACAGAGTTTGCTGGAAATAATGTTATAGCTAATAAATGACCCAGGATTGTTACATCTGATCCTAAAATTTCAATAAACGTCTTTTGAAGTTTATTTCTGATTTCAGAAGATGTTCGATTACATGCAAAGGAAAGAGGCTCTTTCTGTACTGTAACTTCTACCTCTTGTCCATACTTTATTATGCGACAGTTCCATGGCATTGGCACCATACTAAAAGCTGTAATATCAGCATATTTTTCCCCAAATATCCGTTTTAGTACCCAATCGAATCCACCCATACCCGGAGTCGCCCCGATAACTGTACCACTCGTAATATATGGTTTTATTTCCCTAAGCAGAGATTCATAGGCTAAAGCTGGTACAGGCATTATGATTAAATTTGAATCGGGAATTACATCAGCAGCATTACTTGAAATAATATCCGGTTTACCAATCACTGTTCGTCCATCCGACATATAGACTCTAATTCCATCTCCTTTTTCAACACCTTGCCGCATTCTTTCTGCTGTATCTAAAAAGTTTGAAAAAATACTGACCTTTTTGATAGTGCTGTTGTGTTCAGCCGCAAAGAGTCCTGCCATTACATGGGCAGCATTTCCACCACCGCATATACAAACTCTTATTTCACTATTTAAGCTCATTAGTGTCCCAACGTTTAGTTAAATAATTTCAGATGGATATCACCGGGATAATTCTTAGTTTCGTATGCCTATACGGTAACAGTTTGGACTACTTGCTATATAAATACTTGATTATCCAAGTAAAGGTGGAGATATAACTCTAATGATCTTAGTACGTCCCTTGTATATATTTTTAAATAAATGAGGAGTGAAAGAATTAAAATAAAAACTATCACCTTTTCCCAAAATATATACTTCTGATGCAAGATGGATCTCGAGAGATCCTTCTATTACAAATATGAATTCCTGGCCAAAATGTCGACTAAAATCCCCGGTATTTCCATCCTTTTCAAATTCAAAAAAAGCTGGTTCCATCTGAATATAGGGATCCTGAGGAGACAATAATTTTATTTCAAGACCGTTAGAAAACTCTTTTAATTCCCTGCGTTCGTTCTCTCTTACGACAGGACTTTCCGAGGTGTTTTTACCTTCTCCAACAAGTGTCCCAATCGTTACATTTAAAACATCAGAAATATTTTTAAGAGTTGCAAGGGATGGCATAGCTCTGCCACTTTCAATCTGTGATAAAAAACTTGAACTTACAGCCAGCTTACTTGCAAGAATTGCAAGAGTCATTCGTCGTATTTTTCTATATTGCTTGATTTGCTCGCCCAATACTTTCATTTGTCCGAATTTAGCATATATTTCCCGAATATCAAGTAGTATTTAATATATTGATTAATATTTAAGTATTACTTAATTATTTTTCAATGATTTTTAATATATTATCTGGAATAAATGGGGTCGGAGTAAAATTAATCTCAAAAGAATTTTGGGGCCTTTGTTCCGGCGATGGTCAACCCGATTGAAAATCTTCGCTCAATGCCGCTTCAGCCACGATTTTTCTGACATCTGAAAATGCAAATCCTGATCTGCCACGGATTTTATGTCTACGATCTAACTCTTTTTCCTGTATACCCCCACAAAGCAAATGCATTCAGAGTGCCGATGCTTTGACAGTAAAAGTAGTGTATTTTTTTTGTTTCCAGAGTGTTGGCTCTTCAAGAGGAACCCGAGGAGTAGATGGAAGATGTTTCGGCAGAATAACTTTTTAGGGTTTGTAGTATTTTTTTTGGAGTTGGCTCGGTGATACTGCAGATGGAAATCGACTGCTTGTGAAACTTTCATAGTGCACCTCCTGTTGTGTTGGAAAGCTATTGAAACTGCTTCGATTTGATGATATCAGAAAAACAGGATTGATGGTTGGGTACCACAAGAGCATCGGGAAGCACCTCAATTTGTAGTTCTAATTATATTGTTAATCTTACCGGTGGATCACTCTTTTAATAATTATTCTCAGAATATAGTGGTTAAGATATCTTTACTGTGCTTTGGTAATGGGGAATTATTTCTGATTGAAAAACTGTAAAACTTTGACAATATATTAAAGGAGAAAAGTAATGCAATATATCTCGAAATTACTGATTGTTTCTGCTATAGCCGGTTTGTTTGTTACAGCAGGGTGCGTGAGTCAGAAGCAAACTATGGTAAACCAAGGATTTCCGATATCATATGCAGATGGTTTTGATGATGGTTGCCATAGTGGGCAAAAGGCTGGCGGCAATATGTTTGAGCAATTCAAAAAAGATGTTAATCGCTTTGGTGTTGATCGTCAGTATGCGCAAGGGTGGTCAGATGGTTTCAGGCAATGCGAAACAGAACAGGAAGCAATGCAAAGACAGATACGAATGGGAATGGAGCAGCAGCAATTTATGGAACTAAAAAAGCATAACGATTGGGAGGAGCAACATCATTTAGAATCTGAGCTACTACAGGGGATAGACACCAGCGGTTTAAAAAAATTGAAATAACAAGTGATTTAGATACCTAAAACCGTGCACATATACAACTAGCGTTTTGTCCAGTAAAATGACTTTGAATACAAATAGCATTTTTGGTTTCACCATTTTAACATTTATGGTTTTTTTGTCCGGATGTGCTGAACAAAATTCAATTCCTTTGATGCCTGCCCCCGTCATTTATC
>JAOZLO010000054.1 GCA_029934775.1 Desulfocapsaceae bacterium | reverse complement strand
GCCAGGTTCAGGGCTTTTTCAGGATTCCTTATTGAAAAAATTTCACTGGTTAGAAGCAACCATGCCAGATTATTTATGACTTCTGGATTTGACGGATCCATATTATGTGCCATTTCATATGCATCTAAAGCCTTTTCTTCCATTTTTCTGGTGAGCATTAAATCTCCAGTCAAACGCTGCCAGATGGCACGGTCAGGCTCCTCTTTGACCTTCTGCAAAAGAACAGCTTCGATGAAATTATCCTGATAACGCTGAACAAATTTTTCAGTTGGGAGCTGTCGAACAAGGAGAGACACCATGACAACAATGACGAGATACGCCAAAAGACTGTTCCGAACTTTTCTGTTATGACGTTCAATGCGCTTCGGTTCTTTTTCTCCCTGTATCAGGCAATCAATGCGCTCACTGATGCTGAAATGGTGCCAGTTGGGTTGATTTCGAATATTACCACTTAATGCTGCAATTTTTTCAAAGGCTGACACCATTGCCTGACTGTTGCCGGTTGCAGATAAAGTATAAAGATCCGCCTGTCTTTCAAAGTTACGAATAAAATAACCGAAGACAAACCTGAAATAAACTACCATAAAAATTAGCAGTGGTACGGCACCAACTACGGTAAAAATATCCTCAGGATCAACCCCGTATTCTATTATAATCCTGCTTAAAAAGCTAAAAGAGAACATCAGATAAAGTAAAGGTTCAGCCACCAGGCCGGCAAGGACACTGAATCCTGCAATCAGTATAACATAGAGAAGAAGATGACGCTTTTTTACATGGCCGATCTCATGGGCCATCACAGCCTCAAGTTCATCCCGGGAGAGTATTTCTATAAGAGCAGGAGTTATGAGGATATATCGCAATCCAGGGACTATCCCAACCACCCCGGCAGTCAGTGCCCTCCCCTCAAACAGTGGCCAGAGATAATACTCAGTCGTGAACCCATGCCGACGACAGCAATCGTCAAGATGACTTTTGAGAATACCTTCTGGAATTTTTTGGCAGCTCCAGAGCCTGCGCACAATCGGCGGAAAGAAAAGAAGAACCACAACGAGGAAAACTACGAAAAAAAGCACATCTCCCCACTCAGAGACAAAAAGTTCCTGCAGTCCTGGAAACGGCAGCAATACAACAAGATCATAGAGCAGAGAGAGAAGAATCCAGGGCAGAACGATAGGTAAGTTTAACTTCAGGTTCGAGAAAATGAAACTGAAACTTGAATGTTCTTTGCCAAAAATGTTCTGATAATTTTCCCTGCCTGCCCTCCATATAAGGGCCAGAAAGAGGGCAAAGAGCATAAGACCGGCAACATCAATCAGGGCCGGTACAGCACCCATAAAGAAAAATAATGAGAGATAATATTTCAGGTCACAGAGATAGAGCGCTGCGGTAAAAAAACAGAGCGCATAGAGTGACAACTGCTTTTCCGCTCTAAAATATCCAGCTGACACAGCTGCACCGCGCTTTCTAAACCGATTCCTGGCAATCCAGTCAAACCCCAGAAGCAGTGAAAAGAAAAGCATCCCTCCCTGCCAGCCAGGCAACAGGGGTGTATCTGGAATACTATCTACACTGATCAGAAAAATTGCGACCAGGAAAATGAGTAGGTTATTGTACATTCAAAGGAGCTCCTCGCTTATTACTTTAGTCCCAACTAAAAGGTTGTTTAACCGGCCACCGGTAGAAAACAGTACTATTTTTACTTTTAGTCAGTAGTGTCCGGTTAAGGACTTGCAGGAGGGTTTGTGGGTTGTTTCTGAAGCGTCATCCTGTAAATTTCGTAGTATTTTCTTAACATTTTCGTGTTTGATTTTTATCAGTCTTTGCGAGAATCTCGCATGATAAAAATTGAATACGAAAATGTTTGAAAATCAAGAAATATGCAGTAAAAAGCGGAAGAAATCAACTCATAAATCCATACGATACGTGTTGCAATTTTCTAACCGGACATTACTGACTTTTAGTACCTTACTCCTGTATCCTTGTCAAAAAAAACAACAGATAAGCGCAGACTTCGGATAAGCGCAGACTTCGGATAAACACCCTTATGAAGCCAGGGCATAAACTCCGACTTCGAACTGAGGGTTTATATTGACATTATGTGGTTCGATGTAGCACCATGGTACCTATCCCCTTGTGGGGTGTTAGCAACGTCAGTCTTAAACCAGGGTTCCCCCGTATCCTTCAACCGGCACCCTGATAGACGAGATTCTTTATATTATTTCGTCCATGGAGGTGCTCAATAAAAAACTCTGCAGGTTCCCCGCCTTTTTTATTGACATTCCAGGTCAAGTCAATTTATATAAGACGTTTTGTTGTCAGAAAGAGGGCGCATAGCTCAGTTGGCTAGAGCCATCGGCTCATAACCGATCGGTCGTAGGTTCGAGTCCTACTGCGCCCACCACTGTACAGTAATATCTGACCAACACTCCCGGATAAGTACTTTGGTAGTATATGTACCTCAATAATTTCAGTATATACTCCTCAGTTCGAAGTCTGCGCTTATCTCTTGTTTTTTTATGACAGAAATTCAGGAGTAAGGCACTAAAAGCACCACAGGATCCTTGAAAAGAAGAGCCTTACACATACTACAAAGGGGAGGAATAACACCCCCCTTTCTTTCGCGCACTGCTTTGGCTCAAAAGCGCCAGTTAAAGCAAGATGCACTTAAAGGTACACCCCGCGGGGGTGTACCTTTTTTTATTTTATAACCTGAAATTTCAGGGATTTACTATGATCCCACACGTTAAAAATATTGTCAACAGCCTCAACCTTGACGCCCCTTTCAGTCTGGCGGAGTCGTGGGACAATGTTGGCCTTCTTATTGGAAACCCTGATCAGATCGTAAGCTCCATACTCGTTGGTCTTGACCCTACCAACGTACTTATTAATGAAGCTCTGGCATCAGGTGCCAACACTGTTGTGACCCATCATCCCGTAATTTTCAGGCCCTTATCATCTATTAATACAGCCGACCCGAGCGGACGGTTACTCGAAAAAGCCCTTTCAAACAAAATTGCCATAATTGCCTGTCACACTAATCTTGACAGTGCAACAAACGGGGTCAGTGATATTCTCGCCACAAAACTGGGACTGAGAGAACTCAGCCCCTTGCTTTCCTCAGGGGAAAAAACGATCTCGGAGACCGGACTTGGCAGAATCGGCAGTTTCAGCGCCCCAGTTTCAGCAGAGGTTTTTATGAAAACCGTGAGGAAAGTACTCAACCTTCCCTCTATCCAGGTGGCGGGAAAAGTACCGGAAAAAGTTAAAACAGTAGCTGTCTGTGGCGGCAGCGGTTCCGATCTGGCAACAGAGGCTTTTGCCCGCGGAGCAGATATCTACCTTTCTGCTGAAATCAAACACAACACCGCCATCTGGGCAATTGAAAACAATTTTTGCATCATAGATGGTACTCATTTTGCAACTGAACAGCCATCAGTTGGCCTTCTTGCCGAAAAATTGAACCGGTCGAACAACAAACAGAACTGGAATATTACAGTCAGACAATCAGAGACTGAAAGTCATCCTTTTGTTTTAATCGACGGAAATTATAAAAGGGAAAAATAACAATATAGTTTAGGTAGCAAGCAAAAATAAGTTGTGCAGATTGCGCAGTAATTTTTACTTGATGCCTTAACTCAAAATTTCAGATGGTATTGTAAATTTACCACAGGAACACACACTACAGGAGAATAATCTTGAACGAAGACATAGCTCAACTCGTGGCAATCCAGGCCATTGACTTGGAAATTGACAAGATAGACAGTGCAGTTAAAGCTGAACAGACCAGGCTTGATGAACGTATTTCCGCTCTTGCAAAAAGAGAGACGACAATCAATGATCTGCAGGGAAAAATCACTGCCTTTGAGATGGAAAACCGAACCCTTGAGGATGAGGTCGCTGACAAAATGAGTCACGTCAGAGAGCGCCAATCCAAAATGATGCAAGTACAGACTGGCCGCGAGCAGACAGCGCTACTCAAGGAAATAGAAGATGCCAAAAAAAATGTGAAAGAGAATGAAGAGAAGATGATCACTCTCATGGAAGACACCGAGAAGCTGAAAGCCCAGTCAGAAGAAGAACAAAATCTCCTCAAGGGGGAAAAAAAACTTGTCGCCGAAGAAACTGAAAATGTACGGGGCAATATTGAAAAGATCAACAAAGGCAAGAAGGCAAAAGTTGCCGACCGCAGCAGGCAGGCGAAAAAAATTAAAAATAACACTCTTCGTAAATATAACACGCTTCGCGATCGTAGAAACGGTCTTGCTGTCGTTAATGTCGTCAGTGGTGTATGCCAGGGTTGCTTTATGGCCATTCCACCCCAGAAGTTCAATATGTTGCTCAGAGGCGATGTAATGTTTGACTGCCCTACTTGTCAACGCATCATGTATTACGCTCCTCCTGTAGAAGTAAATGAGTGACCTGCAATTTTTTTCCTTTCATCTTTCAAGGTTTCCAACTACATTCAAATTTGGAGCGGGTGCATGGTCGCCCCGGTCGTCTGGCCGGAGAGGAAAGTCCGAACTCCACAGGGCAGGATGGTTCGTAACACGAACTCCGGGTAACCGGAGGACAGTGCCACAGAAAATAAACCGCCCGACACTCAGTTTGTTTTATAATACGCGTACTGCAACTTCGAGAGCAGTCAAACAGCATGGTCATTATATAACAAGCTGAGTGCCGGGTAAGGGTGAAACGGCGAGGTAAGAGCTCACCGCTTCCATGGTGACATGGAAGGCAGGGTAAACCCCATCCGGAGCAAGACCAAATAGGGAGATGTTTGAGAGCGGCCCGTTCGAAATCTCCGGGTAGGTTGCAAGAGGTGTTGAGCAATCAACATCCCAGTGAAATGATCATGGCTCTTTGCAGAGTACAGAATTCGGCTTATAGCCCGCTCCTTCTTTAGAGACCATACCCCGGTGACACCAAGTCTCCGGCTCGGTTCCAGACAAATCTGCTACGACCCTCTCTCCAGAGACATTATAACGACACACTTTCATCATGACATGCTCTGCAACTGTTATAATTCCCGCTGCCGGATTCGGCACCAGAATGAAACTGGATTACCCGAAACAGTTCCACCACCTGGGGGATGCTCCTCTCCTTATCCATACAGTAAAGGCATTTTTACAAAACTGTCATATCAACCACATAGTAGTCGTTGTCTCTTCAGACAGAATTGAACAGGCCCGGGAAATACTGACCAGATATACTGGACAGCATGATGAGATTACACTCGTCCCCGGAGGAAAAAGAAGGCAGGATTCAGTACAGGAAGGCCTTAAGGTTATTGGCCCTGAGACAGACATTGTGCTGGTACATGACGGAGCCAGACCCTTTGTCTCTCAAGCCACTATCAACAGATGCTATGAAGCAGCAATAAGTGACGGTGCAGCAATTGCCGCAATACCTGTAAAGGATACGCTCAAAAAAGGAAATAGCATTTCTGCGGTTATCGCCACCATTGAACGTAAGGATCTGTGGCTGGCCCAGACTCCTCAAGCCGCCCGCAGAGAACTCCTGGTAAAGGCATTTGTGGAATTAGGTGAAAAAGATGTGACGGATGAATCATCCCTTCTGGAACTTGCTGGGATTCCCGTTACACTTGTGGCGGGATCTGAAACCAACCTCAAAGTTACACGCCGGGAAGATCTTCACCTTGCTGAACTCATTATGCAAAACAGAGCAAAATGGATACCTAGAATCGGCCACGGCTTTGACGCCCACCGACTTGTGGAAAACAGAAAACTGGTACTCGGGGGAGTGACAATACCGCACTCGCTCGGCCTTGCAGGCCACTCAGATGCAGATGTTCTCACTCATGCACTCTGTGACGCCATTCTTGGTGCCTTGGGTGAAGGGGATATAGGCCATCATTTTCCAGACTCTGATGACCTGTACAGCAATATCTATTCCATAACTCTTTTAGAACGTGTATTGGCCCTGGCCGCTTCACACTCGTACTCTCTTGCCAATTGTGATATCACAATTGTATGTCAGAAACCGCGACTCGCACCTTTTTTGGGTAAAATGAAAAATACACTCGCCAAGACATGCGGGGTTGACACAGGTGACATCAATATCAAAGCCACAACTACTGAAAAAATGGGTTTTACTGGCAGAGAAGAAGGTATCAGCTGTCATGCTGTCGTTCTCTTGCAACCCTCCAGCTTAAAGGTATCAATATGAAAGTGACAATCAACCGGGAACGACTTGCCAAGACCTTTGCCGAACTCTGTGAAATAAGCAGTCCCTCAAAAAAAGAGGCAGGAGTAGCAACTTACCTGAAAAAAAAATTTGCTGAGCTGGATGCCGATTCTATCCATGAAGACAACTCAGCTGCCTTGACCGGTTCCGATTGTGGAAACCTCATTATCACATTTGCAGGAAATCATCCAGAGCTCGAAGGTCTTTTTTTCTCATGCCACATGGACACGGTGGAACCGGCTAATGGCGTGGAAGTAGTCCGCACAGGAGACATCTTCAGCAGCAAGGGAGATACAATTCTCGGTGGAGACGATAAATCCGGCATTGCCGCCATCCTCGAACTTGTCACCTTACTGAAAGAAAACAATATCCCGCATTCCACCATGGAAATCATACTTACAACCTGTGAAGAAATCGGCCTTCTCGGTGCCAAAAACCTTGAGTATAACAAGATTCAGTCGACATACGGTTACGCCCTAGATGCCACCGGTATAGATGTAGTCATTACCGGTGCGCCCACAGCTAATAAAATGAAGCTTTCGGTAAAAGGTGCCGCTGCGCATGCAGGTCTTAATCCTGAATCGGGAATAAATGCCCTATCTCTCACGGCAGAGGCTCTCAGCAAATTAAAAGTAGGCCGTCTCGACGATGAATCCACACGTAATTTCGGAATAATACATGGTGGTGCGGCAACAAACATTGTTCCTGAGCTCGTCACCATCTATGGTGAAGTCCGCAGCCATTCCACTGAAAAACTCGCCATATACACGCAGGAAATTCTCGATACATTCAATGGGGTCATTGCAGACTGGCAGGGAGGCGAGGAGGTAGAAAATGCACGTCCTGCTTTTGACTGCAATATCACCGACGACTACCCCGTACTAAAGCTGGAACAAAACGCTCCCGTCATCGAGAGGATAAAACAGGCCTCTGCAAAAAGCGGAAAAAATGTACAGTTCATCGTCGCCGGCGGAGGCAGTGACGGCAATATTTTCTGCAGTAACGGTATGCAGACAGCAATCGTAGCAACTGGTATGGATAAAGTGCATACCGTTGATGAGCAGCTCGACCTCAAGGACCTGGTGAGTTTAACGGAACTCCTTTATGCGCTGACCACATAAATGTTACCGATCAACTAGGAGGCTGTCCGAGAATGCCCTTTTGCCCAAACTCTTCAGAATTGTCGAAAAATAATACTCGCAATATTAATTATATGGCTGTGCTTATTTTGTTCGAATTCTTCAATTTCGAACAAAATGTCTATTCTCGGACAAGCTCCTAGGTAGACAACAGATCATGTGAATGACCATAAAAACTACAGCCTCTTCAGCTGGCAGCAACTAAAAAATAAGGGAAATATCTCCGATGTTACATCAGAATAATCTGAAATTGTATCCAGACCGCCCCACCCATGAGTGTGGAGTATGTGGTATTTTCAATCACGAAGATTCCTCTAAACTGACCTACTTCGGCCTTTATGCCCTTCAGCATCGAGGCCAGGAAAGCGCTGGAATCGTCACATCCAACGGGCACAAAGTGAAAACCCATAAGAATATGGGACTCGTTCCAGAGATTTTCTCAGAAGAAATTCTTCAAGGGTTAAAGGGCCATATTTCTATAGGCCATGTGCGCTATTCAACCACCGGGGCATCTAACGTAACAAATACTCAGCCATTGACGGTCATGCACAAGGGAACAACTCTGGCTGTGGCTCATAATGGCAACCTGGTTAATTCTATTGAATTACGATCACACCTCGAAGAGCAGGGATCTATCTTTCAGACCACTATGGACAGTGAAATAGTTCTTCACCTGATGGCCCGCGCCGCTGACCTTGGACTGGAAAAAGCGCTTAAGAAAACTTTTTCCACTCTAAAGGGTGCCTATTCTCTTCTTATGATGACTCAGGATACGATGATTGCCGTTCGTGATCCAAATGGCTTCCGTCCCCTTTGCCTTGGTCGATTAAACAACGGCGGATGGGTTGTCGCCTCTGAGACATGTGCACTTGACCTTATAGAAGCAGAGTATGTTCGTGAAGTAGAACCAGGTGAAATTCTCATCTTTCAAAAAGATACAATGAAATCGCTCTATCCCTGGCCTAAACAGAATAACCAGTTCTGTATCTTTGAGCAGGTCTATTTCGCACGCCCGGATTCGGATATTTTCGGCATCAATGTGTACATGTCAAGAAAACGTATGGGAGAGATCCTTGCACGAGAAACCAACATTGATGCAGACTTTGTCATGCCCTTTCCTGATTCTGGAAATTATGCCGCTATCGGATACTCACAGGCTTCAGGAATACCACTCGAAATGGGTGTCATTCGCAATCACTATGTTGGCCGAACCTTCATCCAGCCAACCCAGTCCATGCGTGATTTTAATGTAAAGGTTAAACTCAACCCGGTTCGTTCTTTTCTCAAAGACAAAAAGGTACTGATAGTTGAAGACTCAATAATCAGGGGCACTACCGGGAAAAGCCGAGTGCGGGCGTTACGGAAAGCGGGAGCAAAAGAAGTTCATATGGTCGTCAGTTGTCCCCCTACACGGCATGCATGTTATTACGGGATAGACTTTCCTACCTCCACTCAGCTCGTTGCCTGCAAGAGAGAAACTGACGAAATCTCCGAATATCTTGGTCTCGACTCGCTTCATTACCTGAGCCTGGATGGTCTGGTAGAGGCAACAGGACTAACTAAAAAAGACTTTTGTCTGGCATGTTTTGATGGAAGATATCCGATTAAACCGAATACATCTTTTCACAAAGAGTCCCTTGGTGAATAATTATTTGTTCAGATACGCGTAACAACGCAGTTCTTGCCCCTGTTTTTCGCATCATACATGGCCTGGTCCGCCCGTTGTTTCATCAACCGTTCGTCCTCTCCCCGGGATAAATTTTTATCCCGTTTGCAGACCACCAGACCAATTGAAAGCGTCGTCTCTCCAATTTTTTTTTCACCAAAACTCGATAGAATCCGCTGGGCAATTTCTATACCTTGTTCAGAACTTGCCTGGGGTAGGAGTACTGCAAACTCATCCCCACCCAGCCTGAAACACATATCAACTTTTTCACGAGTACACTGAGCCATTATCTTCCCCAAGCTGACAAGAACCTCATCTCCAGCCTGGTGTCCATACTGATCGTTATAATTTTTAAAATTATCCACATCAATAAATGCCAGAATCAACGAATAATTCTGCCTTGATGCTCTCTCTGTCTCGTAGGGAAAACGTTCATCAAAGGATCTTCGGTTCAGGAGCGAAGTTAAGGCATCATGCATCGATAACCTCTCCAGCTCACGAACCATGTTTCGTTCTCGAACTACCCTGGCCAGCTTGGCTTCAAGCTCTGCCTGATCGATAGGTTTTTTTATGAAGTCAATAGCCCCTGCCTTTATAACTTCAGCATAACTTGCTTTTTCAGAAAATCCTGTGGATATGATTACATCAGTATTCTTATGATGCTTTTTGATATAAGCAAGAAGCTCCAGCCCATCCATTCCCGGCATCATAACATCAGACAGAACAAGATCAACGGATGTGGCCTTTAACACCTCGATGGCTTCAAGGCTGTCACAGGCAAGCAGATAATGATATCCCAGTGACTCAGCCATCACGCTGAGAACCATACGAACCAGTTCATCATCATCAACGAACAATATTACAGTGTTGTTATTATCTTCCATTTATCTTCAGAGAACCCAGAGAAAATGTATTGATACGTCACCGGCATAGCCATATTCTGGAAAGTTTAATTGTAAACATTGATAATGTCCAGATCATACTTAACATTCCTGCCTCCTTTTTCCGATAAAAGAATATCTTCTTATCTCATATTTTGCACAAAAGGTGACAGTTGAGTATATTGTATTAAAAATAGACTCAGTTCAAAGTTGAAGTTTATGCCTTGGTTTCACAGGGGTGCTTATGCAAAGGCTCAGCTTATCTTTTGTTTTTATTGCATTTTCGGGGAAGTAAGGTACTACACCCCCCAAGGAGGTATAAGTACCATGGGGATATATCAAACCATATAACCCGAGAATACATTCCTCATTTTCTTGTTTTTAAGACAGCTTTTCAGAAGTAAGGTACTAAATAAGAATGGATAATAAATATCTTGGGAAAATTTTTGACGGCGGAAACACCGGAGACCCACTAGAAGAAATCGTTTCCCTGTCATCTGTAATATGCCCTACAGCGGACTGTGAATTGATTCGGAATATCTACAACGATATGACTGCTTTTTTTTCCGGATCCCACCCACTTTTCCAAAAGAACACCCTTCAATATCACAACCTGCGGCACACCCAGATGGTCGCCTTAGCGACAGTCCGGTTGTTCCATGGGCTTCATTGCAACCAGATACACATTAATGTGGAAACACTCACTAAAGGTTTGCTGAGTGCCTACTTTCACGATACAGGGATGTTGCTGTTGGAAGGAGACAGTGCCACATCAGGCACTGAATATATTGTAAACCATGAAGAGAGATCCGGTCTTTTCCTCAGGCGCTACGTTGACAGTAAAGAACTAGGGCAGAACATATCAGAAGACTGCGCCACAATCATTTGCTATACAAACCTTTCGCTCGACCCGACAACTATTGCTCCGCACTCCCATGAAACGCAACTTGCAGGCCAGGTAGTCGGTTCTGCAGATATACTTGCACAAATGGCAGACAGATATTATCTGGAGGCTCTCCCCACGCTCCATGAGGAACTGAAAGCCAATAAAACCTACCAGTATGATTCAGCGCTTGAGCTTATGATACATACCGCTAGTTTCTACCATACTATTATCATCGACAGACTGAAACATACCTTTTCCAACACCTCTCAATCCATGCGGACACATTTCCGTGAAAGACATGAACTCGACCGGGATCTGTATTCTGAAAATATCAATAAAAATATCGATTATCTGGAACAGATAATAACGAAATGTGAGGAAGAAATGAGTTGTATGCAGAAGTTTCTGAAACGGAAACCACCGGTCACTTAGTGCGTGGGTCTTTGCCCGTCTCAAACATTTCAAACAGATCATAAAACAGCTTGGTTACCGTGCTGAAATGCGTAGCTGATCCTGAACTTGCGTAAGCCTTGGTGAGTTCCATTGCCTTGGCTACACGTTCCTGACTTTCAAGAT